>JAADCY010000213.1 GCA_013154205.1 Thermoproteota archaeon
AGAACTAGAGTTAAAACGAAAGTAATGTTTACAAAAAATTATAACATATTTTTAAATCAAGTAAAGTTATACAAGCCTCTATAATGGGTGAGCCACGCATTATGTTTTTCAACAGGTTATTAAAATATCTACTAGAACACCCCAGCGGCCTCCACGAAGCTTATACAGGTTTAGCTGATCCTAGTAGCGAATTACCAGTTGGCTGGAAGAGAGTTGTTCTAGGCAAGAGTAGTGGGGAAAGACCCATAGTAGCCTATGAGAGACAAGTGGACCCAAAGGGTCCTAAGATACTCGTTATAGCAGGGCAGCACGGTAATGAACCGGCAGGCATAGCTGCATGTTACGCGCTCATACTATTGGATAGTCTCTACAGAGAAGTTCTGCCTCCGAGGTTTTGGAGTTATAGGAACTATTCTGTAAACCTCAGTATCGTACCAGTAGCAAATCCTGATGGGTTATCGTATTATCTTCAATGCATCGAGAAAGATCCTGAGCCGAGCTGGTGTAATACATGTTCTAATGCAAGATACAATTCGCGTAGTGCAGATATTAATCGGGACTGGCTCTACCTTACGCAGCCCGAGACAAGAGTACTACACCGATATGTGTCGAGCGCTGAACCGGACATAGTTCTTGACCTGCACGAATTCTACGCCTCAAGAGGTTCTCCGCCCAAATGGAGTATTGAAACCGAAGGATTCGACACTACATTGACTGATGCACCATACGCTATGGTTGATGAAGGGGTCTCATTGGTATCGGCTAAGACTATGGACTATGTAATAAGCGTGTTGAAGAGGATTATGGGGAGGAAAATACGTGAGAGACACTTTACTGGCAGTGATAAACCCTATCCACCGCCAGATATTCTTGGCGCTCATCTACCGCTAGAGTATTATCCGAAAATACTTGTTGAGACATGGGGTGTCGGATTACACGGATTTCTCTGGAGAGAACGTGTATTGACTCACCTTATAGCAGTACTCAGTACTATCGAGTACTTCGATATGCACCGCGAACAAATATATGATCTAAGAGAATACATATATGGACTCAACAATATCGATCCGAGCCATATGTACATTATTGACTGTAGAGATCTATGTGGTGAAATATCGTCTTTCCTGGCTATTCATGACATAAAACATGAGCTGGACGGAGATAAGATAACAGTATATCCGAGAGGTCGTTCAAGAATTACTGCTGAACTATTATTTGATCCTAAACATCCGTACAATATTGTCTTGGAGAAGAATGGTTATGGTCGTCGCACAATTGACCTGCTATACCCACGTATTCGTTTTAAGAAACAATTCCTCTAACCTGGCCTCTTATCTTCCATTCCCTCTTAATCGTGTAGATTAATCCGAGCATATATATGATAAGTATGATAATCGCCGCGATCTTATCCTGGATCGATGGTGTGTAGACGAGACTTGTAAGATAGCCAAGTATACCAGGTGCTGCGAATAATGTGTAGCTGAAGAGTTTGTGCCTGATCATAGATCTAAGGGCAAGTAGTTGGAGAAGTATGAAGATTATAGTGGTAAATACTAGGCCATAATATTTCTCCCTTATGAGGGGAGATGTTAATGTATTGTTTGTTGTTAATGGTGTGCCTCCTATGGAGACATTTGGGATACCATGGAGTATTACCTGTATTGCTAAGTAAGTACTGTAGAGTAACATGCCGATAAAGATAACGAGAACCAGTATGGGTAGTGCCTTGTCCTTTACCATTCTTACCTCCTCCTCAGCCTCGGATTATAGAACTCTATGAGTACTTCTCCTATGCTGATAAACCCTATGACCACTAGTGCGATAAATAGACCGGGTACGAGGAACCAGGACCACATCCCTTTACTAATGACGTCGCTCCAGTTAGTATAGGAGTCGCTAATAACGCTTCCCCAGTCAGCGCCCTGTGTTGCAGCTGGTATCAGGAATGCTAGTGATGCAACAGTTACAATTGCGCCTGCCACGAGAATTGTTGCTCTAGCTAGTGCGAAGGGAAGTACCTGGGGCCATACGTGTTTTATCAGGATGAACATATTATTTGCTCCGAGGCAGCGTGAGGCTTCTACATAGCCCTCGCTCTTGATCTGGAGGACTTTTGCTCTTATGGCTCTGGCTGTTGAAGGCCATGATATCGCTGAGATCAATAGTATTGTAAGCCATATGTTCCAGACATCTCTGAACAATGATGTTATAAGTATTAGAAGTAGCAGTCCGGGGAGCATCATTATAGAGTCGCTTATAAGCATTAATAGTGCGTCGAATTTGCCGCCATAGTATCCCGCCAGACTACCGACGATCAATCCGATGAGGGTTGCTATTACAGCACATAGGAGGCCTGTTGTCAATGATACTCTTGCACCGTATACTACCCTTGACCATATATCCCGCCAGGCCTGATCGATTCCGAGCGGGTGACCGGGCATTGGTGGTAAGGGGACTGGTTTCCCGGTTATGCCGTGGCTCTTGACCCACTGCATGATCCGCTGGAACTCCTGTGGTGCCTGCTGATCTATTGGTATGGGCTTATACGGTGTGAAGACCTGCGGGAATAATGCCATGAATGCGAAGAAAGCTATGATCGCTACGCCGACTAGCCCGCGGGGATCGGTCAGTACGGCTTTTACCGGCGGATAAATGGCCTCAAAGATCCTCTTATAGATCGGTGTACGCACTATTTTCTCCTTGCTCATACGGTTCACCTCCTTATCCTCGGGTCTAGGATTGAGTATAGGATCTCGGCAATCGTTATCGCTATCAGTACGGCCAGGGTAACGATTGTGAAAATACCGATTATTAGCGGTGCATCTCTGTTAACTATTGCTAAATACGTGAGCCTACCGATGCCGGGATAGTTGAAAACTGTCTCCGTTACTACTGCTCCTCCAAACACGAATCCAAGATCTATAGCCATAAGGGTGATCACGGGGGGAGCGATCGTTCTCGCTATGAACTTATCCGCAATATAGTCATCGTCGAAGCCTGCTCCCCTAAATGTTATGACATAGTCCTGATACCATTCCTCCATTACCAGGCCTCTGATCGACAACATGTACTGTACGACATATATTTTCGAGAGAACAAGTGCTGGCAATACGGTCAGCCAGAACCATGAGAAGATATAAGTTGCTAGATTAGTGGGATGTTCGAACCCGATCATTATTCCTGAAGGGAACCAGCCATACATGTATGCTAAGAAGTAGACGGCTATCATGCCGAGCCAGAAGACGGGCATTGAACGAATAGCCAGTATGACATTGGTTAGGACAGCATCTATTGCTGTACCCCTTTTTCTGGAAAGATAAAAGCCCAGTATGAAGCCTGTCATAGACCCTATAAAGAAGGCTAGGCCGACCAATCCGATGGTGAAGGGTAGATAGGTCATAATGACCTCTATAACTGGTTTATGATATAGAGCTGATTCGCCGAAATCAAAGGTGGCAATACTGATAAATGTTGATACGAGTCGCTTATACCAGGGTTCCATGAACTTTATCTTCCTGGTAGTTGTCACGCTAGAATTTGTATCAATTATGATGACTGTGCCCTGCTTATACTTGATCGTCTCTATAACTTTCTTGCCTCCCGGCGACTCTATGACTATGACGTTATTAACTGCCCTCGGAGCTCCAAAAACTATTGTTATAGTTTCCTGCTTCTCCTTCCCCCATTTGATTAGCTCGTGAACTACGACCGGTATTCGATCATAGCCTATAGTTCGATTAATATCGTAGGCGAGCGACGAGACTATGGATGTAGATAAGTGATGTTCTCGGCAGAGCTGGATTAACAAATTATACCAGTCGTGGTAATTGCTCGCTATATAGATCTTATAGGTACCATTGATCATGATTACTTGTTCCTGCATGAGGCCCAGCTTATAGATCCTGTCGAGGTACTCGAAATAAACAGCAGGCTGAGTCTGGGCAGCCGATAAGAGATAATCGTAGGGTGTTGAGCCCGTAACACTTATCGATAGATCCAGGAGACCCCAGATAACTACAATTATAATAACAAATGTAATAGCTTTATGTAGAATGCTCTTCACTATAAAGTAGCCCAAACGAGCCAAAACAATCACTCTCCAGACTGACTGGAGGCTACGTTGTAATCTCGTTGCTCAGTATTGTGGTTATTTTCTTGATAAGTATTCATAGTAAGTGTTAGTATGTTATATAACTTATACCACATGTACTAACGTCCTTGAATAATATGTGATCTAGATAAAGTAATGACTGATAAAGAAATTCTGTAGAGGTGCCTATGAGGGATAGGTAATGAAGCGAATATCCAAGCCTTTAGCATCCATTATATTGCTCGTAATGATGGCTTTAAGCATGGCATCAATCCTATACTATATACCATTAGCCCATGCACAGACAAGGCCAACACTAGTAATCGGACTACCTGATCTTCCGGCCAACGGATTCAACCCGCTGAACTACAAGATGGTATACACACAGGTAATAGCCGACGCAATGTTCGAGCCGCTCGTAAGGATAAGATGGGATGGCAACGGATATATACCCAACCTCGCTGCCAGCTGGGAGACCAAGGACGATGGCAAGGTATGGATATTCCATCTGATCCATAACGCTACATGGCATGACGGCAAACCGGTAACAGCCGACGATGTAGTCTTTACTTATCAGTTGATCAAGAAGTATCAGGCTCTACAGGGAGGTCGTGAAGACTTCGTCAAGAAATTAGTAGCAGTTAAGAAGCTCGACGACTACACTGTAGAGTTTGACTTCAGCTCACCACCAGTAAACGCTCTCGTAGTATTCAGCAGTGTCTACATAGTGCCTAAACACATATGGGAGACATTATCAGACCCAACGGCTCCATTACCATGGAGCAAGCTAATCGGCTGCGGCCCCTTCATGTACAAGTCTAGTAGCCCAACGTCAGTAATCCTCGTAGCCTATGACAAGCACTTCAGAGGCGCTCCCGAGCCTAAGGAGCTACAGTTCGTCAAGGTAAGCCAGTTCGTGGCGAAACTAGCAGCTGGCGAAATCGATGCTGGCTACTTCGTAACCTATAAGGCAAGCGATGTAAAAGAGCTGGCCGAGCTAGCCAAGGAGGGCAAAGTAGTTCTATACAAGACCCTCGGCAGCTCAACACATATGCTGATATTCAACATGGAGAAGCCACCGATGAACTTCCTAGCATTCAGAATGGCTGTAGCCTTCGCGATCAACGTCACGAAGATCATCGAGAAATACTATGGCAACCTAGCACTGCCTGGAAACCAGGCATTATTGAACCCGAAGGGATACAATTGGACACTATACATACCGAAGGAGAAGATCTATCCATGCAATAAGACCCTTGCTAGAGAAATACTGATCAAAGCCTTAGGCCTCAAGCCCGGGCCAAATGGACTACTACTAGGACCCGATGGCAAACCAATACACGTAAAAATACTAGCCAAGCAGAACGACGTCTTCTGCAGAGACCTAATCGCCAAGGACATCGCTGCCGACCTGAGATCAATAGGTATTGATGCAGAAGCATACATCGTCCCAGCAAGCCAGTTCGGTAGCGTATACAATGCTAGACAGTGGGACATGGTGATAGTAGGTTGGTTCCTCCCGGATCTCAAGGAGAGATATGGTAAACCACCAGTAGTAACCTTCGGCGAATTCACTACTGGTAGCGATGCAAATGTGCCAAAGTTCAGCAACGCAACATATGACAAGCTCTACCAGGAGTTCAAGACAGCTGTCGAGAACAAAGAATGGAACAAGGCGTATAAGCTCGCCTGGGAAATGCAGATGATACTAGTTGAACAGATACCCGCAGTATCACTATACCATCCATATGTCGTAACAGCGGCTAGGATCGACAAGTACAAGGACTGGGTCTTCGGAATCAACCTAATGCTAAACTACTACAGCTACGTAGGAGCATCCAAGTTCGGCCTCAAAGGACCAGCTAAATTCCACGAGCTATCGGGCCAGTACCTATTATCCAAGGTACACATGCCGACACCCGAGGAAATGAAGATCCTAAAGGACTGGGTAATAAACCACCTAATATCATGGGGAGTATTACCCAAAGCGACATCAACAACAACCACGACCTCAACCACTACAACGACAACCACCACTCCGCCACGGACAACAACGACCACCACGACTTCACCGACAACAACTACAGTATCACCAACGACAACAACAACACCATCCCGGGGAGTAAACCCGGCTCTCATCGCAGGGATAATCATAGTGATCATAATAATCATAGCAGCAGTTGCGATCTATGCTAAGAAGAAATAGGAAGTAGGAGTGGAATCAACGGCATTATTAACCCTAACTTTTTTCCTTCGTATAAACCATTCATATCAGAAAGTATTAATTGTCATAATTTCTATATATCGTTAATAAATTATTTACAAAAACATAATCTCCTATCCACCCGTTATCCATATATAATGGGTACATAACATTAGTAACGCTTTAGAATGTTTTTGGTGACTACAATGTCCTGGATGGAGCCCCGAAAAATAATCAAGATAGGGGAGAAATCATACGCTATAACACTTCCTAAGAAATGGGCCAAGATACTAGGCATAAAGCCGGGTGATTCAGTTAACCTAACCATGGATAAAAACGGGGTAATCCATGTATACCTAATTAACAAGAAGCCCAAGAAGGAAGAAGGATTCGCTATAGTCCTTGATGCTTCAAAACTATCGCTTAGCGAGCTAGAGGAGTGTTTACGTGGATGCTATATAGAAGGGCTAGACAGCATAATAATAAAGAATCTAAAGAGAGAAGAGTTCAAACCACCGGTTCTTAACGATTTAATAGTCAAGCTCCCCGGAGTCATAATCCTCGAGCCCGGGCCTGAAGACATAGTGCTCAAGATAGCGATCACCGAGGACATAATAGATCTAGACGAAGTAGTAACCAGGATGTCCCACATTCTCGAGAATATGTTCGACTATATGGAGAACTACATAAACACGGCTAGAAAAGAAGACGGCGAAACAATATTGAAGCTAGACGATGAGCTTGACAGATTATATCATCTAGGCCAGAGGCTCATAAGGAAAAAGATGCGCGCCAAGATAATGTCGTCGAGAAACTATTTGGACCTGTTGGATTACCTCATGATAATAACTAATCTTGAACATATAGGCGACTGTCTAGACAGAGGGGTGAGAATACTGATGGAGAAGGACTGGAAAGAAATACAGGATGATCTAAGGGAGTCAGTGCTGAGATCAAGGAAGATAGTGTTCGACACAATATCCGGCATAAGGTATCCTAATCTGAAAATACTGAGCAACCTAAAGCTTAGAAGACGCGAGCTAAAACAGTTACTGAGAGGGATTGTTCTCAAAAAGCCCGAGTTCAGCGGAGTAGTGAACGAGTTCGAACTAATCTCTACACTAAGCACAGATATAGCAGAAATCACGGTGTTCAGATACCTGAGGAAGCAGTCCGAGTAAGTAATTTGAAAGTAATTTTGTATAACCCATAATCATTAGCCCTCTAGCCCAAGACAAGAGTGAAACAAGATATTATGTTTAGGCAAAGGTGACCCATATGGTTAGAATAGGTATTCTCGGCTACGGCTTCATGGGATCAACACATGCAAGAATACTGAAAACAATAAGTGAGGCAGAGGTCGTTGCAATAGCCGATCCAAAGCCCGAGGCGAGAAAGAAAGCATTAAGAGATTTCCCTACAGCGAAAATATATGAGACAGGCGATGAGCTGATCAAGGATAATAATGTGGAAGCGGTTATTATAGCAACACCTCCCAACACACATGTGGATTACCTAATAATGTCGGTTAATGAGGGCAAACATGTACTAGTGGAAAAACCGCTCGCCCCATCATTCAATCACCTTAAAAAACTCCTAGACTTGGAGATCCCCAAGAACCTCGTTGTTATGAGTGGGTTCAGCCTAAGATATCATAGGATGTATATAGACATATATGAGCACGTAAAGAAGCTTGGTAAAACCTATATATTCCACCACACCGCTCTGGGCGGTCTACCAACCAATGACTGGCTTCTTAACCCAAGTATAAGTGGTGGAATGCTAAATGAGAACGCCGTCCACATAATCTATCTATTCCTATGGTATCTCGGCGAGCCCGAAAACGTCTATGCAAGACTATATGGTAAGACAGGCAGAGACATGGATGATAACCTCGTCCTAGTAACGAGCATTAAAGGATCAACAGCATCACTCCTAAGATCATGGACAGCAGGACAAGTCGTAAGATACTATGAGATACTAGGAGAAAAAGGCTCCATCCATGTCGACGGCTATCTCGGCGGAAAAATAAGCATCGTAATTAATGGATTCAAGAAGACCTACGAGTACCCCACAATAGTTGATGAAATGTATGGAGAAGAGCTCCTCGACTTCATAACGTCGATAAAAGAGAAGAAGAAACCCAAGACAAGCCTTAGAGACGCAATACTGATACAGTTAATAGTAGAGGCAGCTAAGAAGTCGTCGAGGGAGAAAAAGCCCGTATCCGTAATGGAGGCGGGAGGAGAACTAGCCGAAGCACTCCTCGAGAAATACCGTGATAAGTAGAGGTAATGGCGAATTGCGTATAAGAACGGTAGAACCAGGAGATCTGGGCGAGATAGCAGAAGTACTTAGGGGATCTTTTCGAATATATAATTGTATGGACATAGATGGTGACTACCTGGAGAAACTATTCCGGACAGACGACACGGTATCATTAGACTCAACCTTTGTAGTAGAAGAAGATGGTAGAATAGTCTCTATCACAATGATCGTCGAGCGTGAAATAAGAACTGTTCTGGGATGGATACCGTTCGCGGGCATAGCAAATGTAGCGACACATCCTAAGTATAGGGGTAGAGGATATGCCTCTAAGCTCTTATCGTATATAGAGGATTATTACAAAGACAAAGGGTATCCGATCATAGGTCTCCTAGCAGGATATGGTGAGCCCGCCCACCGAATATATCGCCGCAGAGGATTCTACGATATATCATATTATAGGGAGAGAATACTGGTCCTAGAAGACATAGTGAACACGGCGTCAATGCTGAAGAAGAGGGGTGAAACCTCAAGCCATGAGCCGGTCATAGTGCCGATCACATCGGCAAGCATAGATACTTTATCTAAGCTCTATAACGATGATATAGCGTCGAGATATTATGGAGTATTCAAGCGCTCTAGCAGGAGATGGAAAGGGATACTCGAAACAGGTCAGTATGCGACCTGGTTTCTCGGAAACCATGGAGTTGGCTGGCTATATGATTATGGGGGAAGAAAAGCGTATAGCCTGGTCTACCCGATCAAGGAATCCATACTATCAAGATGCAGAGATCCATCAGCGGCCTATATACTAGAAATAGCTGCCGATAATAGGCACTACCCCCTCGTCCTAGCCGATACATTGGAGAAACTATACAATATGGGTATCAAAACAATCTATTACCGCCCACCACCTGACAAAGAGCATCTAGTCGAGAAGAACAGGCTCGTAATACCTGATGAGACCCTCATGGCTAAGCCGTGCAATCAAGAGCGATTCAGATCTCTTATAGAGGAGAAATACAATAAAAAAGTAGTGATCGAGAAACATGATACGTATTACGCTATCCAGTATCGATTTGGAACAATAAAGTTTACCCCAGATAGTCTTCTAAGAATAATGCTCGGAGTAACAGGGGCTTTCGAAGAATACTTCAATGGAAAAATCAGGGTTCAAGGAAACTATAGAATCCTACTAGAGGAGTTCAGCTCGGTTCTATCATACAGACCACACTATATAGTGTTGACAGATAAGTGGTAATGAAAATTAGATAGAGATAAGTAAAGTAAAACATTATTTCCCGTGTAGAAATTAAGGTATACATCAAAAAGAAAATAGAATACAATGCCTTATCAGTGATTATTATAATGTTATCCCTTCTTTCAATAATTACTAACGTTACAATAATCGCATATAATTCCTCATAGAAGGATTGGTGGGAATGTGAGATTCTCGCCTAAAGCACTATCCTTACTCATCCTAATACTGCTAAGCATAGTCGGCCCACTTGCAGTCATAACACTCTCAGCATCTACGCAAAAAATCGGGATTGCAATAATACTTCCAGATCAACGACCAGATAACCCGACATATGCAAACGCAACAGTCAATGTGTTGATAACATTAAACAAGCTCATCTATACATCCCATCCCGAACTATACATGATAACAGTGCCTGCATCAATACCTACAACGCTACCTAAAGGAACAATTGTTGGTTATGTTACAGAAGAAGAATACCAGGAACTAGCCTCTGCAGCCTCCCATACAGGCGGATACGTTAAGCTCCTCAAGATCAACAAGCTACCACCTGTCCCAGCAATAGAGCTCACACCAGTAAAAATAGCGGTATTCGACAATGGAGCTATAGGTGAAATAACGCTTCCAGACGTGCTAAAAGCGATGGGGTTTAACTACAAGATACTCGAAAACTCGTCAATAACAGATCTGCTCCAGCATAAATACGACCTTGTAATCCTCCCACCGGGAAGTGGCACTGCAACAGCTAGAGCACTCGGAGTAGGCGGCTCGAAAATCCTGGCAAAATTCATTGCAGGCGGAGGAGGCCTCATAGGCATATGTGCAGGCGCCTATGCTGTCATAAAGGGATACAATGAGCCGACATCATGGCTTCAGCTCGTAGCCGCTACTCTCAAGAACTGGCCGATATGGTATCTAGGAGTAGGAGTGGTGAGGATCAATGTTACAGGCGATACGCCGGTAACATATGGTTTCAAAGGAGTAATGAAGTTTATCTACTGGAACGGCCCCGTCCTCATACCATATAATCTCGGATCCGACACTACGTTAGGCCTACCGGTCGAGCCCCCTACGCCCCTAGCATACTATATAGGACCAGTCAGCACAGACTCATTCAAGCCAGGCGATGACCTAAACCTAACATACGTGTCTAGCGTCATGAAAGGAGGATACGCTATAACAGTCTCAACATACGGTAGTGGTAGAATAGTATTATTCGCAGTACACCCAGAGCTTATGGAAGGCCTCACTTCGGAGACACCGAAAGCGAGGCTACAGGACGATTATAACTGGAGAATGCTTTGGAATGCCATCTACTACGTGGCGGGACACAGGGTCAGCCTCGGCCAGAGGATCATCGGGACGTGGATGTGGCCATCACTTATAACACATGCATACAAGGCCTTACTACAACAAGAATATCCATCAGGAGCCACTAATGAGGAAAAGGTAAGCGTTCTCAAACAAGCTCTCAACTACCTTGCATTAGAGCTGAAATCATACAATATAACTGATGTATTTCTCCAAGTAAAGCTGTTATCAGGGGCACTAATATGGCCTAGTAGCCTCGCGGAGAAATATAATGTACCGACAATATGTGGTAAGAACGGATTAGAACCTTGGAATCTCACTAACGTTGTTAAGCTATTCGCTGATACGCTCCACAAGTATGGGATAAGACTTCACGCATGGATAATTGTATGGTATGATATGACGTGGGGCAAGCGGGATCCGATGTATCACTGTGCCAAATGGTATTCGGCCACGAAGTTCAGACCACCGTTTCCTGTGACGTCAAGGGTTAGACTGTTTAATATAACGTATCAGAACTACATAGCACAGCTAGCAAAAGACTTAGTTCTAAACTGCGATGTCGATGGAATACAGCTAGATTATATTAGATGGCCACACGTAGTATATAGTTTCGGCCCTAGAGACTTCAAACTAGCCAGGGAACATGGTATTAATTTGACGAAAGTAGAGTGGTACGTGATACTTACATATTATGGAATGCCGAACATGTCTATACCGCCGAACCCGAGCCTTATATTTGACAAATACTATTATGATAAGGATCCTGATGTCGTCAAGTGGTTCGAGCTAAGAAGGCAAGCAGTAGTCAATATAACGGTCAAGGTGAAAGAAGCAGTAGAATCTACTGGAAAACACGTGATATTATCAGCAGCGCTAATGCCTGAAGAAGGGACACCATACATTACACAGGTCGTTATAGACCCAGCAACAGGTAAGAAGTACACAGCAGAAATACCGGGCAAGGCATGGCAGTGGGTACACTATGGTCAGCATTACTCTGACTTCGCACGAGAAGGATACTGGTTAATACCAATGACATATTATCTTGACTGGGGACAGCCGCCGAGCTGGATAGAGACCGTGGCCCGCTACGCACTGGGCGTAGTAGCAGAGATCAATCCGGAAGACAAGGTGGTCTCGGGAATACAGGCATATGGTGGAGTAACGTATCAAGATGTACAGAACGAGATATCCTACGCAATAGAATCGGGAGCAGAGGGATGGGTATACTTCGAGTGGAATGATTATCGCGATATAGCATGGAATTACCTATCCAAACAATACATGCCCGTGATTATGGAGGCTAAAGACCTGCTAGCAGGGCCATTAATGCTACAGGCAAAAGTCCTCAGCGATACTAGCTTAGAAGATGAAATTAATGGCCTACTAAGTACTATCAACTCTCTCGGCACACCGTACTACAAGCCGTATCTACCTACAACAGCTGATAACATTATTAGTAAAACAATAATACTAGCCAAAGCATCAGCTCAGGAACTTTTAAAGAAGCTTAAAGACGAACAACCACTAGCCGAAACAATATCACCATCACTAGCAAGCTACTATTCATACGTGTTGAACAATGCAGAGAAAATAGTAGCCCAGCTATCAACAGCAAAGAAACTATCAGAGATATCACAACTATACAAGTCATTGATCGAACAAACTATTCCAGTATACATTACACTTTCATCAGCGTCGGGGCTATCACGTAAAATAACAAGTCTCGATGACTATACGAGGACCCTTGCCTACAAGTTATCGAGCATGATAGGTAGTGAGGAGAACCAGATATCGCAAGTAAAGGAACAGCTAGAGAAGCTCTCAGGAACAATAACGTCATTAGAAACTACTATTAAAAACGTGGTATCAAGTGTTTCAGAACTACAGCAACTAAACAATAACGTTAAGAAACTACAGCAAGAACTATCAGGCAGCCAGAACAAGATAAACAGCATCTCCAACAAAGTATCTACGCTTGAGAAAAATATCGCAAGCCTGAAGAATAGTAATACAGCCGAGACAGCTCTATGGTTAGCAGTAATAGCCCTAATTATAGCTGTAATAGCGATCGCTACAGGCACATATGCTGTGGCTAGAAAACACTAAGCTATCAGTTTAAAAACATTTTTTCTTCATCATAATTTATTATTGGTGTAAAACTAGTTGCGAGGGCTATCTAGTATAACTATTTCTTTAGAGGAAATAATTGTGAAAAACGATGCGGGCGGTCGTGGAGTCATAGAACTACTCCACGAGGCGCTCAAGAGAAAGATCAATGATCCTCTCAGCGACGCATTGAAGATGTTTGAAAAAGTCTCATCGACAGTTATAGTGACCGGATTCAATGTCCCACCGTCTTATAGGCCGGAAACAGATGGTTTGATTGGAGCAGTTGTTCTAGCTAGGGCTTTGCTAGAAACATTTTCCGATACTATATTATTCATTCTCGATAATCATATGCAGGAAGTCATTATCAAGGAGCTTCTAAGGATTATATCCGGTAAAGAACTCCTGTATGGTGCAAGAATAGATTTCCTTATCCATAATGTTTACTGGCATAACGAGTATTTATTTAGAAGTATTCTTGAAGATAAGATATCGTCAATTAATTCGGACTTGGCCGTATTTATTGAGAAGCCGTCGCCTAATAAGGAGGGAGTAATGCATAATATGATGGGGATCGATGTATCGACATATCATCTAAACCCATTGTCACTAATCGATGTATTTGGTGAGTACGGGATTAAAACCATAGGAATCGGGGATGGAGGGAACGAGGTAGGGCTTGGCATTATAGAGGAGGATATTAGGAAATATGTACCCTATGGAAACTTGTGTAGATGTCCCTGTAGGGCAGGGATAGCCTCTGCCACGGTTACTGATACAACCATAGTATCCACTGTTAGTAATTGGGCTGCGTATGCATTAGAAGCTCTAATTCTTACAATTAGTGATAAGCATGATATGATACATGGTGAACTCGAGGAGAAAAGTCTTATCAAAACAGCCGTTGTAATGGGGGCAATTGATGGGATTAAGGGTGAAGGTTTTATCGGTGTAGACGGTATATGTTATGAAGATCATGTGAGAATCCTGAATAATATCAGGAAGATCTCTTCCCTACTTTTATAGTTTTCTTAACTGTTTTAAATCAATCAGTTTAAATAAAATTATGATTAGTCGGAAAACATATTCCATAGAAATCATTAGATAATACAAGGCGATAACATTGGAGATATTATTGGACAAGAAAGCAATAAAATACATAGGTGAACTAGGAACACTTCTTCGAAAAATGATCGATTCTATGGAGAACCCTGTTGCACTTAATAAGTACTTAAAAAAAGCTGAGAAAATAATGGACAGAATACATAGAGAATACTGTGTAGATTACGAGTGTGATAGCTTAGTATTAATTGTTGATAATATCTACTACAATATAATCGGATTACTCGACGAGGTCAAAGAAGGCAATATAACGTTTGAGGAAGCCAGAGAATCCGCAGAGAAATACTTGGCTAAACTGGAGAGATTATTGCCTAGGGATTACTGGAAAAACTCGATTATCAGGAAGATCTTCGGTATATTCTAGCACTGCATAGGAATTAATCATTAGAGGAACAAACGATACAAAGCACATATAATGATACTTAGGATAATCCTAGGTGCTACTCTCGTGAAACCTCTACCTAGATACCTTTTAGTAATTTTATCCAGCCTATCCAGTTCATCGCTTGTGAGAGAGAACGTTAGGGCTTCGATAAAGCTCCTAACATGTTTCCTCCTTCTCAAACCGACCAGGGGCACAGCGCCCTTCTCTATCGACCAACGTATAGCTACGGCCGCTCTCGATACGCCGTGGTTCTCAGCTATTTCTCGGATAGCTTCTTGGAGCTTCTAGTTCTTAGCAACTACCTAGAAGCTTGGATCTAATAGTCTGGCTATATTGTCAACCCTTGTTTTTCCAGCGAGAGCGCCTTTAGCGAACGTTCCCCATCCTATGAGTGTCATGTCGTGTTTTCGGAGTGTTTCGAATAGTCTTCTCTCCGGGGCTCTCTGCACAAGGCTGTACTCTACTTGATCGGATGCTATTTCATTCTTCCTAGTACAATATAGTAGTTTTTCGAGCTCGTCCCAGTCATAGTTACATACACCTATCATATGTACTATGCCCTTATCTATTAGGGAT
>JAADCY010000170.1 GCA_013154205.1 Thermoproteota archaeon
GAATAATACTGGTAATATGGATAATCATAGCCCTAATCTCCGCGCCAGCGACAACAAATCTAAACAAGATAACAGAGTACAACGCACAACGAATGCTTCCAAACGGAACCGAGGCAATACAGGCGAACAATCTTCTCGCAAAAATAAGGGGATCAACAGCCAACGGCATGGCCGCTATAGCCTATGACGTAATACTGGTCTCCGGGATAAACACCAATGATACGGGACTCCTAAAATGGGATAACAAATTCCACGAAGAAGTGGAGCCATATGTGAAAGACTATGTCAGCCCATACCGTGTAGCAAATAAGGCGATCAAAGAGATCATGCCCAAGATAAACAGTACGGCTCAGAAGATCTACAAAGGAGTAAACATGAGCTACATCATGTTGAGCCAGCTATACAGCCATAGATACCAGATCATCTATGGGATCAAGTCTTTGTCGAGACAGCTCCACATGCTGAAAAACATCGCGGACCAACTATACGGTAACAGGACAACGATAAAGGAGAAAGCCAGTCAACTATTATCTAACCTCACAATGATCAAGAGAGCCTATAACATGTCATGCATAGGCTACAACGAGAGCGTACAAGGCCTTGAAAAACTCCTAGAATACTATCCTATGATTAAAAAAGCACTAGTCATGGGCGACACTCTCTACCATGAGCTCTACATTGAAGAGCCCAGACTATATAGTACAATGACCATGCTCAATGAGACAATAACAGGGCTTAACAAGATCTACTACAATATGAGCACAACATACGACATAGTAGCATTCAACACTATAAGGATCTACTACCTGTTAAGAACACATACCACAGCATTCACCAAGGGACTAACACCAACCGATATCACAATCATCCTAAACCTGACCAGCAATGTACCGCCAAAACTCTCACCAGAAATCGTCGCCGCAACATACTATGCCATAATCAAGACCTATCCAGACCCATTAAACATAAGCCTCAGAGACCTATACAGTTTATCAGCAGAGATCCTATTACAGCAGGCAAGCCAGCACCTACCGCCGGAGATGCAGGAGCCAGTAAAACTCTTCATAAACACTTACTCAACCAACCTATACAACTACACCACGGCCATCCTTAGAGAAGAAAACATAACCGATCTACTACCAATATACACGGTAGCACCAGAGAAAGCACAGCTACTAACGATCAAGACAATAATGGATGCACACGGCAAAGCACTACCAGTAAGCGTCGAGATATTCGCGAAAGAATATGCTAATCTACTTGTCGAGGCGGGAGTGATCAATAAGGAGGAAGAACCAGTCATCATTGCAGCCGCTATAGAAGCGTATAAGATCGGTGAGAACCCTAGACAAGAATTGATCGCGGAGACCGTGATCGGTATCATGGAACAAGTAATGATTAAACAGACACAGGGCAAAATACCTGCTGAAGCGGTCAAAGCCTACCTAGAAACACTCTACAGGGAAGGCCCAACCCTAGAGCCAGCCGTCAAAGCCCTTAACACAGCATTCGCCACGTCGACGATGATACCAGCGAACATGAGCAAGACCATAGTGGAGACCATACTAACATATGATCCACACGCCGAAGGCAACATAATGTACAACCCCTACACAGCGTACAAGGCAGCAGTAACAATACTATCCGGGATCAGCGGCCTACCAACAACTATTATCGAGCAAGTAGTCACCCTTGGAAAAGACTACATACCAGTCATAGCCGAGAACCTTTTAGAGAAAGGATTGGAGGAAAAGATAGGGAGCAAGACCATAGCTACAGCCATAGCGGAAACAGTAACGGAGACAAACGGTGTTCCAACGCTCAAAGGATACCTCGCACTAGTCTCAAAGATACTTGAGAACACCAAGGCCTCTGCGATGCTCAGCATGATACCTTCACCGCTCTTCAAATACATACTTGTAAGCACATGGTACGGGAACATCACTGATACCATGCTATGGAAGATACTATTGGGAACACCCATAGCTTATATAGCGTACGAGAAAGCTGGTATAATATCTCCTACAAAGCTTATCCAATTGATAAACATGTCCGCTATAGTCAATAGCATAATCAACAATACGTATCCCGAAAACCCCGACAAGTATGTTGTCAGCGACGCATTAATGCTTGAGAAAATACTCGGTGTAGAAACAGGGTTCCCGGGAATATCTATGGGCAAGATCGATCAGGAGGAGTTGATGCTGAAGATCCTGGAGTACCCGGAGAACCTCACAGCCAAAGATATCGCCCTTATACTGTACAGTACTTTCTCAGGCCTAATACCATCAACTGAGGCCGGCGGGTTCAATAAGACTATTGTGAAAGACATGATCATAAAGGTTCTCGCCGATGGTGAGCCGCCGAAACAAGTTATTATCGAGGAAACATTATCACAGCTACCAAGCAATATCAGCAGGACGGAGATCGAGGTAGCCATAATAAAGGCAATAGATGAGAAGTCTGTCGACCCAATATTCAACGCCTTGATGACACAGATAAACCAGACAGTGCTAAACAAGATCTTGAAAGCGTTTAACAAGACACTGATAAGCCCTGACGGAAGATCATTCATTATCCTCATAGACCCGAGGGGCGACGGCCTAGACCAACTATACAGTAACGCCGTCCAGGCGGAGAAGACCGCAAACACTACTCTCTGGAACATGGACTACATACCGTCCTATATCGGTGTGACGGGAGACCATGTACTGGTCAAAGAGATGAAGCAGGCTAGTGAGAAAGACATAGCAACTGTTAACAGAGTATCTATGATCGCCCCGTTCATCATAGCATTGATAATTATCGGCGGAATAATAGCAGCAGGCCTACCGTTCATCGGTATAGGAATGGCTATCCTGCTGAGCCTAGCGATAATCTATGTGCTCGGAAGTATTGGAGTGATAAGCGTGACATCATGGAGCAGGATGCTGATGATAACAACGGCTTTCGGCCTCGGAATGGATTATAGCAGCTATATCGTGCTGAGATTCAAGGAAGAAATAGCCAGGAAAGATAAGAGAGAAGCGGCGAAAATAGCTATCAAGCAGACCCTCCCAGCAATAATGGCAGCTGCCAGCACCGATATCATAGGCTTCGCAGTAATGCTTCTCGCATGGGACTTCCCGCTCCTCTCAAGCATAGGGCAGACAATACCGTTCGCAGTAGTAGCCGTTCTCCTAGTAAGCTTGACGCTGACACCAGCTCTACTAGCATTATTCGGTGATAAGAAATGGTTCTGGTGGCCGCACAGACCGGAGAAGGGAGGAGCTCACTGGGGAGGATTCAAGATAACCAAGCGGAGAGCCGTAG
>JAADCY010000188.1 GCA_013154205.1 Thermoproteota archaeon
AGTGTAATTCAAATAGTTTCTTTCATCAGAAGAAAGATTTGATGCAAACAGAGGCACACCAAGGGGATGCAGATTTCAACTTATAAATCCAGTATGGAATATCACGAAGAAGGACGTCATTTGTTCTCATTAATGTTAAGAACAGCTATTGAAACTTAATTCATTTCTTGAATATCATAAATCTCTTTCTGAGATTATCGTTCACTTCAGGTGTGCATTATTTTACTTCACTCCACCACCCTCTCTTCTCTAACACTGTTTTTAGTGCGGATCAAGTACAGTTTGCTCAAGTACAGTATCAGCCGTATTCAGCTTTGTGCTGCCACTGATACCTTATTTACTCCCTACATACTTCTGTGTTGTAGGCGTTGTTGTAACTTTCTACCACCTTTAGATAAGTCTCGAATAGAAGACGCGTTAACACCATTTCGACTGAAATGTGTAACTGTAGCCAACGAGATCCTACCGGATTCCGAATATTACCATTATTCATAATCAAATCGTCATAACGCAATGGACAATAACAAGACTATGATTAAGCCACTTCTTCCATAGATATACACCCATTATTTAGTGTATTGGTATAGACGAATAAAGCACAGATGAAAGCATTACCACTATGAAGAAATCAAGAGCACATACTAGATACCCATGAACCAAGAACAAGTCTGTGAAGAATGTCTTTGATCGGTGCGAAGCTTAAGCACAATTCCAGCATTTGACAGAAACGGTGTTCTGTCAGATGACTTTAGAATCTGGATGTAAACACGGAAAGCACGATAATAATACGAGATAGTCCTGCTGTTCTCTTCCTCTTAATGTCTGACCCTTCGTGTTTATCAGATCGATTACAGATATGTCTTAGCGGCTTTAATCAGCAACAACCATCGTTCTTATCATAGCGGCCATGCCCATTAAATCCTAAATCTCTGCAGACCTTCTGTCTAGGTTGCCCTAAGCAGTTTTTGCTTTCATCTGTGTATGAGTCAAGAAAGAGCAATTGCTCAGGCGACGTTGAAAACAATGGCAATCAGGTTTCGTTGATAATACTACAGCATAATAGTTGCCCGTGAACGTGATAAGGCTCATTAAGGGTCAGTTCCAAGGAAATGCACGTCCATTCCACTGACTGAGTACCGCAAACAGTTAAGTTTTAGCAGGCAGGTGTTATTGGCTTGTAGGACTGGTTCTGGATATCGGCAATATTCACATGTTGGCTCGCACTAGAGAGTTACATGCACCATGCACAGGGGACAACAATATATGTACACACACACACACACACGAATACATTTAGGAATGAAACCGCTCAAACAAGATCGAATGCGGTACCACATTTTCATCTAGGTTGTATCTCTCTTTCTACCAGAAACACAACACTGGGTTTAGTAAAGTCGCCGTGATGTTGTCGCAAGTACAAAACTCCCTGGCTGAAAATCGGAATGCAACAAGTTCGGGACGTGAGAGAGTCTGACGTCCAACTATGAAACAGTCTGCAATAAATATCAAGCCATTTATATCCCCATACATGGCAATGCTAGTGTTCTCCTCACTCTCATTCTCTGAACCATCTACAGTTATATCGTTAGTCGGATAGAATGGTGTGGCTTATGTAGTATCGGTGCATTGGAAAAGCCAAGAATCCCTCGGCTTGTAGCTGTCGTATAACCTGAGTTTTGACATGAGCCACCATTGTTATTGTGTCTAGAGTGTCAACAGGCGGTCAACGATCCACCCTGAATGTCCAACTGAACAATAATTAGTTGGGTCATTGACCAGTCCTATACTTTGAATTTGACCATTAACGTAGAAATCACCTTCACTAAATAACCAATATAATTGGTAAAGTGCTTAAATACAATTTCGTGCATGCATGCTGATTGTCTGAGATGCACTGATATAAGGTCATTAGCAAAGCATGACATACGGAATTGACACTGATACAGTGAAACATGTCGCTGAACTGGATAGCTGCCATTGTAATGCGAGTGATACAAAGAGTAAGAAAATGTTTCTTCGCATTCAACACTACAGTGTATTTAAAAGACAGTTGGTCCGAGTTATGGTTCGAGAGATTCGTTTTCTTGAGAATTTCTGTTGGTGGAACGGCCACCGTTAAAACACCGATACTTTGCTTATACGCGCCACGATGAAATGTGCGGTAAAGCGCTATATATGTCAGTCAATTAGGAACACTGAGTAAATTATAAAACTTTCAAATATTCTACCTTCTCAGTACTTGTAGCTAGCTAAATGATAGAGGCCGAAACCAGCCTGAAGAGGTTGTTGTTCCTGCTGATCGGTCACGGCAAAAAATACTGCAGCATATTAAAATAATAAGAATTAAAAAGAGAGAGAGAACAGCTGGCCCGAGTGATAAGAACTTGAAGCTACTTGAATGATAAAGGTCGAAACGAGACTGGAGAGGTTGGTTTTAATGAGACAGGTTAGCTTCTGATCGGCACCAAAAAAGAAAAAGAAAAAAAAAAGAACAGAACAAAAGCCACCAAAACATTTCTGATCAGTGTGATTAAGTAAGGCGATAGCTGGAAGTGAAATAGGAACGTTAACAAAATTAAGACCGTTAAAGTATATTGCTAACTCTGTTGAGCACTGCACGCTTTGTAAATCACACGAGCCGAGCCGGGGCTAGAGATATTGGTTTGCTGAGACATATCGGCCAGTCACCGATCAGAGTTTGTGAGTTGTTAGTTGTATGGCTTAGTAAGGTCGTGAAGAGTGTGTGTGGGAGTGGCTCGTTATCTAGCTAGTCGTAGCTGGCCTAGAGGTGATGCTGCCGGCTTCTTGGCACTGGTTCCATGAGATGTTGGGCTCTGCAACGTTTGAGGCGTGGTATTATCGAAGAGAGATAGGCTGGCTGGATGTCTGGGTTTGTCTCGTAGTCTGGTCGGGCCGAGCTAGTTGTCAAGCGGCAGCGTGTGGGGTAGCGATGAGGGCGATGGCATGGGACTGGCTAAGTTTGGGTTCGAGTCAATGGTCGGTTGGAAAGGTATGGTTGTTGGCACTGTCGGTTGGGCGGACGGCGTGTGGGCGAGTTGGTCGAGCGTCGGAATGGGTGCCTGGCTTGGTGGGTGTTGCGGTTGAAGCCAGCGAGCTGCTAGCAGTGCTGGTAGCTGGTCGGTCGGTCGTACGGGCAGTGGTGGAGTGATTGTGGTTGGTTAACTGGTACATCCTGCCAGTAGTCATATGCTTGTCTCAAAGATTAAGCCATGCATGTCTAAGTACAGGCTGTTGTGAATAGCGAAACCGCGAATGGCTCA
>JAADCY010000018.1 GCA_013154205.1 Thermoproteota archaeon
AGTACTAGCTCATCATCTGCAACCGCTACTATATTCATGCTTCCGGGTCCTAGGCCTAGATGCTCGGCAACCTCCTTGGGAATGTTTATCAGGAGCTGTTTTCCCAGCTTTTTGACCTTCACGTCTCCTAGAGGTTGCAATGCTGTACCCCTCTATATCATATATTTTTAAAGAATAGTATTATACTTTACTCATTTGTCTAGAAAGTAAAGAAAGGGGTAGAATGGAAAAAGCTAGGGTGGAGTCATACCGGTGAGCCAGCTCACTATCGGCTTGGCGAGTGCCATTATGGCTCCGGCCAGGATTACGATTGATACCCTCTTCTTTGCGCGGGCCTGCTCCTCGGGCGTATCGGCCACGGCGAGCTGGATCCCCGCATATATGAGTCCGCCCACCAATACTGCTACTCCGATGTACTGGAGGAGAGTGAGTATCTTGTCCACCATGCTGACCAGTGCCTGGGGCGGTCCGTTCTCCCCCTGGGCATAGGCCACTCCAAGACCAGCGGACAGCCAAATAGGCGCGAGCCTGAACAGCCTTTTCAGCTTGTCGAGCCTCAATTCCCATGCACCACTAAATCCAGATAAGGGGCGGCGCATAGTTACTGATCAACGATGATCCTGTACTTCGCCGGCCGGGCCTTCCTCGAGTTCAGCCTCTCAACTAGTCCGAGCTCCTCCATCTTGGCCAGCACCTTCCCGGCCCACACCCTGTTCGTCCCGAACAGCTCCGCGAGATCTCCTGGTGATACCTCTTCATAGCCCATTTTCCTGAGTTGCTTAGCCAGCTTCACGAGATCTATACTGGTTCTCACGACAACTTGGGCCATAGGGATTTCACCCCTAGCATATCTGGGGGGTGGAAAAACATAGTTGCTTCAACAACTGGTCCCTAGTCTATCCCTACAGTATTTCTCGGGGAACGCTCCATAGCAGTCCCTGGGATTCATTATGAGCACTCCCTTCCACTCCCTGTTTATCCTCGTATTTGCGTCGATGATGACGATGTCCAGGAGGAGCTCATCGCCCTTCTCCCAGCCCAGCTCTTCTACTAGTCTTCTGGGTAGCGATACATAGTATTGCACATAGCCATTACTTCTAGCCACTTTCTGGAGCCTAACCCTGTACATGAATCATCACCCGATTATGGCAGATCTTAACTAGTCGATAGCCTAAACCAGACTAGTTGATCTCTTTGATCGACTAGTCGGTAAACGGGATATTCGACTAGTAGGATCTGCTCTTTTACTAGTAGATCTTCCCGATCGACTAGTCAAACAGTAGGAAGCCTGACTAGTCAGTTCTGGTTTTCTACTAGTTGATCCGTGTGATCTACTAGTAGTCTGTGAAACGATCCTACTAGTTAAATACCGAGTTCTACTAGTAGATCCGGGAAATTTACTAGTCATTAGCTCTTCCGCGCTACTAGTCGATCGCGTCATATATCTCGCCCCATTTACTAGGGAGAAAACCGATTACATAGGTGCTTCAACCATGAGGAGTGTACCAAGCCCTGATTATCTTGTAAGGGGGTAGTGCACCGGCGAAGAACATGCAGAGCAGGATTGTAGACAGTATCATTAGGAGCCCGTTGTATAGTACGTTATCATATCTCAGGCCGAGCACTCTTACCCTCTTCTTGGATAGTGGATAGAATAGGGCTACACCGTTTCCTGTCGGTATATCGGCCAGAATATGAGTAATATAGGCTACTATGTAGGAGAGCGCTGATCCTAGCGGGTACAAGTTGAAGGGCATACTTATCCGGGCGTTGGTGATGAGCAGTACTGTATAGACGGCTATTCCTGTTAGGATGCATGCGATCATATTATGCAGTGTTCTTCGGTGCCCTCCAGCCGCATCGAGATCGGGAACCGTAGATCCTATTATGGCCGTGAACCCGTACATGATTGCCTGCACTATGCTCTCGGGCCTCAATATGAAGTAGGCCGTGGCTAGTCCGAGCATCTGATGCGCCAGTAGCTTGGCCATGGTATTCCCCATAAGCATGGATAGGGTAGGGAATAGTTACGGAGTGTTCATGATACGTAACTATGGTGCTTTTCTCTGCTCATACACTACGGTGTCCCGGATGAGCAGGAGGAGATTGAAGGCCATAAGCCCGGTCATAGCGGCAGTGGTCCTTATAGGCGTGGCTATAGCGGGGGCTTTACTGCTCGGCTACTACATGACCACCACGATTAAGAGCAGCAACCCCAAGGGCGCGGCAATAGCTGTTAGCGGCGTCGAGCTATACTATCTCGGCACCAGCAGGGTCAAGCAGGGATGGAATTGGAAAACCCAGTACGACTACGCGATAAGCGTTAAGCTCGCCAACTCCGGCACGGATCCCGCCACGATAACGAAGATCGAGATAATCGGTACGGACAGCCAGGGACAGTGGGGGACCAGGTACACGATCAACGTGAACAAGAAGATAATGCCTGGCGAGACCTACAGCGATACCTGGACCTTCAGCCTGAACAACCAGGACATACAGGTGGGCAAGACCTACGTCGTAAAGATAAGCTACACGGATCCCTACGGGAACACTAAGAGTGTGTCCGTCAACATTATGTGCAGGCGGGGAGTAGGGTAAAATGCGGGCTGTCAGCAACGTCGTAGCGGCGATAATACTGATAGGGATAACCATTGCGGGGTTCGCCATAGCCTACCCCATACTCTTCTCCGAGGCCAAAGGCTTCTCGGGGATCGGGGCTCTGATGGGGCTCGAAGCACACTCCAAGGCCGTCAGACTGGTGCTCATCGACTACAGCGTATCCCATGAGAACGGCTACTACACGGTAACCCTCTGGCTGTACAACGCTGGCTGGGAAGAAGCCCACATAACCAAGATCGGCGTACCCCAGGCCCTGTATCCCGTCTCCATAACCATTGAGCCCGGTGGGACCCGGGAAGCTGTTTTCCGGGTGCCGGACAAATACGGTGAGCCCGACAAGGTAGTAGTTGTCACGGAGGCCAATGTCTTCTCCTTTAATCTAGACTAACTCTTTTTCTTCAACCCGTAACTATCCTCGGGGACTCTCCTACTATGATTGGTGCACGGTATGAGGAAGGCTGTTGTATGCCTCATAATATCATTGCTGATTATGGCCGCTATCCCTGTGAACGTCTTTGCCCTGGGTAGGAGTTCTCCTTCCGGCTGGAACCCTATCCAGGACATTATCAATAAGATCAGGGAGGCTATTCTGAGCGCTATAAACTGGATCGTGGATCAGATAAACCATGCTTTCTGGGGAGCCTTCG
>JAADCY010000185.1 GCA_013154205.1 Thermoproteota archaeon
CCTCGGGCAGTTGCACGTTCACGGAGAGTTGGAAGGCGAGTTGAGACTTACCGCTACCGAAGGGGCCCGCGAACTCCGTCAACTCACCCGTAGGAACCCCCCCACCCAAGAGCTCATCCAGAGCCCTAGAGCCCGTGGAAATCCTAGGGCGAGACTCTGCTTCCCTCCTTATTTCCTCTAACGTCCTAACCTCCAATTCACACTCCCCCTACTTACACCCACTTACAAGCAATTAGCCATGTAAAGAGATAACTTGTTGATACATTCAACTACAACTTCCGACGTATCCTTAACCCAACAGCTACCAATTCTAGTCAACTTCTCCTCGTCAATTGGATCGCCATTCTTACCAACCACAATAACAGCAGGTAAATCCTTATCTAAATCAGGATAGAATATACCTAAATTATCAGAATACTTGACAGATTGTATAACATCCCGAAGCACGCACTTAGTAACATACATCGAATAATCCTTAATAACAGACTCGTCAATAGGCCCATCCTTAATAAGGAATCTACTAACTTTATCCCAAGCATACTTTTCACTAAAGAAAATATCTACACCATTACTCGCGTCGAGCATTACTTCACCATACGTAGGCTGGACTAAAATGTCCGTTATTGCTTCTAGCACTGCAGACCTAATGATACCTTTAATATTATCTGGAGCGATCATACTAAAAGAAACACGCTCATTTCCTATAATCACCTCAACCTTGAAATTGTCCCTAGGACCAACCTTAATCTTCAGCCTACCCATTACAATCACCCCAACTAACCACCATGTCACTTACCAGGGAGGTACCACACCTATAAGTATTTTTTACTCCCCTATAGTAGGGGAGGAAAATAGAAATTTAGCGATTAATACCGCTACCAAAACCACTGGGGGATTACACAATGAGTGACTATATGGAACTAACACGTAGGCTTGAAATAGTAAGTAATTATGGTAAAGAACTAAGAAAAGCAATATCAAGTAGCGATCCAGTCTCCCTAATAAGAGAAAACCACTGGAAACCAATTATGGAATTAGAAATAATGTCAATAGAAGAGTTATGTAATAAGTTAAGAAACGCATTATCAAACGCAAACCACGAGTTAAAACTAAAAATAACACGATCACTACCAGGGCTAAGCCAACTAATATCATCACGAGTAGAAATACTATCAAAAGCCTCATTCCCACTAGTCCTATCAATAGAAAAAGATAACATAAACATAGCATCAAGATGGATTAATACCATACACTACCTAACATCAAAACGACAACTAATGCTAGAAGAAGCAGTATTACTACTAACAATAATACCAGAACACGAGTACACTCACGACATTACAACATCACTTTTAAAATATATTAAAAGCATAAAAAAAGAAGGTGAAAAAAGTAATATAATCAAACAGAAAGAGTCGAACGAGAGAAAACACAAAGACGACCGACTCGAAGTCAAAGAGTTACTAACACCAGTAGAAGTAAAAGGCAAACTACCAGAGTTCATCGACGTAATAAAAGGAACCATATTCGAAATACCAAGCTCAAATAAAGGAGACCTATTACTAGTAAGCAAAAAGGCAGCAGAAATACTAAAAGAAAAAGGAGGACTAGGAAACCCTATTGATAGATGACCGAAAATTATATATTATACTACGAACACCAATGAGACCAGGGGTGAACGCTAGATGAAGTTATACCTGCTAGTCCCTATCGTGCTAGTGGTACCACTGATGAAGCTACGAAAACTAAAGAACTAACCCCCCAAGCCCACCGCCCTTTCTTCCCAAGAATCGTTACGATACTCGAAACAATAACACCAAGAGAAGAAGAAAGAAGGCTACCCAACACCACGAATCTCGCGAAGCACTCGACGCTTCCGCTCCTTCATCCTACGATACCTACTCATCTCCTCCTTAATTCTTCGCTTCTGACTTCTACCCCACTTCAATATGCATCCCCCAGTCTCGTAATGATCACTACTATTATAAAAATGTTCCTGACACTCAAAACCATCCTCCTCATCATCCCCATCACCAAAAAGACGAGGCAACCCATCCAAAGGATCCCTAGGGGGCTCCCTCCCACTTTGCCCGCCTGCCACAAGTGCCCCTTCAAAAACATCTGCAGGTACGATAAAGTCAGAGACTGGAAAACCCTCATCGAGAACGTTTCCAGAGCCAAGAACCACGAAATCCCTGGATTTGGAAGACCTCTTCCTCAACTCGAAACCCCCGGGATAAAAACAATGACATGCGTTGAAAAAGCCAGAGCCATCGCAAGAGCATGGGAAGCACTAGGACTAAGCAACAGGACAGAATACATATTATGGATATCATGGAACGGTGCATTTCACCTATCACCAGTAGACACAGACAACATGCAAGTACTAGAACAAGGAACAGAAAACTACCACCAACTCGGATTCACACCAATAATAGTACTACCCACATGCCCATGGGGAACACTAACAAGCATCAGACTCGACCCACACGAAGCCTACAACCTCCCAACAATACCCATAGACAGAAAAATAAAAATCCTAGCAAAACTAGGATACGGAAAAATAAAGAAAAACCCACGAACACACGAACACCTAGACACAGGAATCGCCAAAATATACCGAATAACAGGAGAAAAAAACCACGGAATACTAGCATGGTTCAAAACCGACGACATATTCATAATAGCAAAAGACCCCTACGACCACCTAACAACAGCCATCAACAACATGAACAAAACACCACCAGACTACTGGCCAAACCGATAACCCCCACCCCCAAGTCTCCCCCCCTACCCTAGGGGAGGAAACCCCAGGCAAAGAAAAAACACCTAACCCAACAACCCCCAAAGCACCTCCTCAGCAAACCCCAACACAACCCTAGGAGAAACACTCACACCACCATCCACCACATCATCATACCTAGTAAAAACACACGCACCCACACCCCTAGCCAACGCCACCAACTCAACATCAGACAAACCCACACCACCAACCTCCCCCAACAACCACTCCAACTCACCCTCAACCTCACCCCTAACCACATCCAACGAAACCACACCACCCCCAACCCTAGACCTACACACAAAAACCTGACACGTACTCAAAGCCCTCTTACCCCTCTGATGCAAAGACCAAAACATCTCAGTCCTAACAGGCCAAACCCTAACCACCTCAAACCCAGCATCCCTCAAAGCCCTAACAAGCGAATCCCACGCCTCCATCGACCTATGAGTGAACATTACAGTAAGCCTACCATCCTCACCC
>JAADCY010000079.1 GCA_013154205.1 Thermoproteota archaeon
GTATTCCATATCACGCTATCCTTGACTATAACGTTACCTGTGCCCAGAACACTGAATCTACCGTTCACAGGGTATATCTGTGCACCGTATATCTCAGCTTTGCCTGCGATACATATACATTTCCAGTCTGCTGGTGCATTAATCCATGATACATCATAGTAGTTAGCACTGGCAATGTATGGTCCATTATAGCCGTAGCCATTGGCGTCCACGTCACCTATCCTTATGCCTGTATCGCTGTTGACGTAGAATACTTTCTGTACCCATAGTGCATCGCTTTCGGACATTACGAAGGTAGGGTTAGTTCCATCGTACTCGTTACCACCTGTTATTTCCAAGTGGCATTTAACTATAAGTATTGACACGTTATCATCCGTGTTTGTTACTAGAACAGTTTTACCCCATCCATTAGTTTGGTCAGCATTGGCTATATCCTGTATAGTCCACGGCGTAGGCGGTGATGTCGAGGTGTCCTTATAACCACTAACAATTATTATATCGTTCGTTGAATCATAGGTTATGCTACCCACATTACCACCTCATAATACATTTTTAAATCATAAATTTTATGTCGTGACAAGCTCCCACCTACTAATACTAGTCAAATTACCGTTAGTATCGTAAGATAATGTTCTAGTTACTGTGTATGTCGTTCCATCATCGGCAACAATAGTCATAGTTATGCCTGTCAAATTACCGCTTGTATCATACGTGTACTGCTTTCCGCCGTCATATCCCTCTATTAACACATATTTATTGTTAGTACTATCCCACGCCATTATCCGTATCTTGTTTTTTAACATCGTTGCCTGTGTGTCTGGCAACGGGTAATCACTCGGGAAGTTATCAACATCCACTACGCCGTCAACGGATACAGTGTTGTCAACATTTATGCGTAGTTTTCCGTTAGTGTCTGTTAGCACAGGGTGTATATCCGTGCCATCCGAACCATAGATTAGAACAGAGTCCTCGGAAGCCGTTAGAGCTACTGCTAGCTCAGCGTTTTTCACGTTGACATTAATATATCCGTCCTCGTCAACGCTAACAGGCTTTATTTCACCGCTTGGCAGTATTATCAATGGTATTACGTATAGCCTTCCACTGCTATCAGTGCTAAACTTCTCAATATCCGCAACAATTTTGGATAAATAATATTTTAAATTAACCTGTTTCACTTAACCCACCCCGTAATCTCTATATCACTATCTGTTATGGCACGTATTGTTATCTTTTTGGCATCAATATCCTCTAGTCGCAGTATCTCGTCAGGATTTACTGTGACGGGATAACCGTTGTTTATCGTCACTTTTATCACACCTGTTGTTGTTATTTCGACTTTGGATAATACTTTGTCACTGGGTATTGGCACATCGTAGTCACTGTCTGCTTTGATTGATATTGATAGATAGTAGCTTCCACTCATAATGCCACACCACTAGTTAATAATACTTTATCTTTGACTTATTTTTAATTATGCTCAGCATCGAGAAAATATGCCGTGAACAATGTATGAAGGAATATTGTAACGAGGAGGAGTATAAGGAGTGTATAATCAAATGTATAAACAGCTACCTTATTGATTTGGATTAGTTCTGATACCACGTTTTATTGCCAGCGTCGTAAAGAATCCTAGCCCGGCACTTATACCGGCGGCTATTAGCGCTTTTATCGGTGACGCCACTATCTGTGCAACAGATAAACCTGCCAGCGTGTAGAAGAACTGCATCCCAGCTACGATAAACGCATCTGCGAATGCCTCCACCCAATTATATTGTTCGTTCTGCTTCCGTACCTGTACTTTACCACTACAGCGTACGAACGAAAACGCACGTAGTAATCTATACCCCATGCTCATGTTTGACACCGTGTTAAACTTTTTGTATTCAAATTTTTAAAGTAATGTAATACGTGAAACGGCTTTGAAAAATAAAATTACTAACAAAGTTAAAACAGGTATGGTTCTTTTGTTAATACTAATGATATTTTACGTCTTCAGGACGTTGTGGCGTCAGCTAATATACTGGTGCACACTACCCTACCGTATAAATCCGTGGACCGACTACGAACTAATAATTCTATCCGGCTATGAGATTGTATTGTTGATACTCGCCTTATTGTTCACAGTAATTCTATTATGTATAATCATAACAATACTTACTGGGTGATAGAATGGCTGAACCGCATGAGCACCGGTTTGCATACGCATTATGGGGCATAGCATGGGCGATAGTAGGAATATATGATGCATTGCTTGACGACCAATGGTGCCTAAAGTTCTTCCTTAGCTTGACAACATTAGCAATATTCAGCTTATGGGTTGGATACGAACTGGCATTCGTAAAATTAACCAATGTGAAGAAGACGCTAATATATTTCGTAATGATGATGACAGGAATAAACAACTGGAACGTCTCATGGGCGTTCAACGCTTACCTGTTAGGCTGGAAGCCGAAAGACAAGATATGGTTGGCGCCACACATCATTATTCCGATGTGGCTATACTGGGTGATAGTTATAACATTGTTTATTGTTTGGATGATATACGGCATCTTGTTAAATATACGCAAAGACATTGTTGACGCCATGTCCATCCGTTGGCGCTAATAATACATATTATATTATATAGTTAAGTTTCTAAACAGCAGTTAAATTTATAAACACACACATACACATATATAATATGGAGGTGATGTAAATGGCTAGGATCATAAACCTAACTCCACACCCTATAAGCATAATGGATGAAACCGAAAAAATCATGTGCACGATACCGCCATCAGGAACCGTGGCAAGGGTTTCTCAACAACGAATAAGTGCTGGCACAATAGACGTTGACGGCGTAAAAATACCTGTAGTCAAAACTGTGTATGGCGAGGTTGAGGGACTGCCAGACAAGCCGGAGCCGGACACGTACTATATCGTTAGCACAATAGTAGCACAAGCAATAATACAGCAGAAACCGGAATTCATGGGACACATACTAACGCCAGACACGGGACCGGGTAGTGCAATGAGAGACAGTCAAGGCAGAATAATTGGCGTCAAATACTTAATAAGGTGGTAGCATGAAAAGGTACTTCAAGTTAGTCAAACTATTAGACAGAGGAAAGATAACTATCAGAGAGTTTATGGAGCGGATTGAGGGTAAGAAACAGATTGACGTCATAACAGCGGCGGCACTATATCGTATCTACATTGAAGATGGTGGCAGGAAGTATGGCTTGGATGATTTCCTTAGAGCGGCTG
>JAADCY010000211.1 GCA_013154205.1 Thermoproteota archaeon
GGAGCGGCTCTCCCACTAGTCGGTGTTGGGCTGATAGCGCTTGTATCTGATCAGCTCGGCCCATACCGTGTCTCGGCCGCGGTTCTCTGCTTCCTCGCAGCCATAGCGATCCTGTTGTCTGCCCCTACAGGCTCCCATATCCTCGGTAAAGCCGCTTACAGGGCTGGTGCAGCGGATAAGGAGCCATGCATAGCTGATATGGGTGAGGAGGAGTGAGCCCTGAGATAGCGTTGCTGATAATGCTGTATCTCGGCCTGGTATCATTAGCCGCTACTGTGAAGGCTATCATGGATAGGGATCTGGTTAAAGCTATTGCTTACTCCGCTATCCAGAGCATAGCCTACGCTATAATGTATGCCCTGCTCCTCGCCCCCGACATACTCATCGTGTATCTAGCCGTGGGGGCCGGGATATATCCTGTGCTCATGCTCTACGCCGTATCAAAGACTAGGAGGTATGAGGAAGATGGCTCTGAGTAAGGCCCTCCTGTCCCTGGTATTGATGCTGGTCGTGGCTGCACTGCTCTCAACGGTGGCTTATGGAGTGATAGGCTGGAAACAGGTGATGGGAAGCATTAGAGGGCTCGGCGAATTCATACTCTACCATACCTATAATATCTATGATAAGACCTGGTGGGCCGGCAGCCCCGAGGCTGTTACCTCGATCATATGGGATTACCGTGGAGTAGACACGGTCTTCGAGACAATAGTCCTCTACGCAGCGATAACGGGATGCCTGGTCCTGTGGAGCAGTTTAGGCGGGTATTGGAGGAAGAAAGGAGGTAGGCTAACACTTGTCGTTAGGACAGCCACAAAAATACTGTTCGCGATCATACTGATAACGTCTTTCAACATAGCGCTCCACGGATACATCACGCCTGGAGGCGGTTTCGCCGGTGGAGCAACCTTTGCTGTAGCACCACTCCTCCTGCTAGCGGCTTACGGAATAGATTATCTGAGGCGGAGAGGATACAGGATCAATAGGAGCAAGCTGATCCGTAGCGTGGCGCTCCTCCTACTAGCCCTAATAGTCTTCATACCGTTCTGGATGAACGGCTATCTCCTAGAGAACCAGGCTAAGCCCTATGCCGGTTTCCCCGGATACCCGGTCTACCTCGGCCCTCTCTACATCGGCGGCTCACTGATCTACCTGAACGTGTTCGAGTTCCTGGTTGTCGCTATGGAGTTCGTCATAGTATTCATAGTATTCACGATCATATGGGTGGGTGAAAAGAAATGACCCCGACCACCACACTCTACGTGTTAAACCTAGCAGTACTCCTGGCGGTGGCTCTAGTAGGAGTATATGGTGTACTTGCCAAGAAGAACATTATCAAGAAAATAATAGCCCTGACGATACTTGGCGACACAGTGAACACTATAGCCATATACCTCGGCTACAGGGTCAAGAACAATCCATTACCACCAATACTCCCCTACCTCCACCCAACACAACAAGAGATCAGTGTTTTCGCCTCTAGGGCCGTGGATCCCATCCCTCAAGCCCTTGTTATAACAGCCATAGTGATCAACCTGGCCGTAACTGCTTTCCTCCTATTCCTAGCCGTAAAGATCTACCAGCACTACGGAACCCTTGATTATAGGAGAATACTCGAGAAGATGAGGCGTTAAACCATGAGCGGGAGCAGAATTATCGGTATAATCGTGTTGACACTAGTTTATTATGGCTTGTACCTGGGCATAACCGGGGGGTTCGCACCCGTAGACCTCACCCTAGGACTAGTATCAAGCATCATAGCCGCAGTACTGACAGCAGATATCCTCATCAAGAACCCCGGACGCTTAACGCCAGGCAGGCTATTAAAGCTGTTCCAGTACCTCTTAAAGTACTTCTTCATAGATGAAGTCAAAGCACATCTAGCAGTATCAAAGATAATCCTATCTCCCCGTCTCAGGATAAGGCCTGGCTTCGTCAAGATACCATATTATGTTAAGAGCGACTACGCAGTACTGCTCATAGCAAACTCTATTACTAATACGCCTGGAACGGTGACGATCGATATTAATGAGGAGCGCGGCTATCTCCTTGTTCACTGGATTGATACAAGGTCAACTGATCCCCTCGCCTGCCGTAATATAATCAGCCTCGGCTTCGAAACATACGCTCGTGAGATCTTCGATTAAAGAACGGGTCTTCGAGGTGTGTGGTGCATGACCGGATCAATGGTTTCGGCCCTGCCTGCACTAGCGGTGCTTGTCCCAGCTGTAGGAGCTCTCGCGGTTCCCCTGATAAGGTTGTTAGGCGGTGGTAGGAGGCTGATAGAGTTTTTCACACTGATCGCAATGCTCATATCCGGGTATTGTGCCGCGAGTACTTTCTGGCTGGCTAGATCAGCTATAGTTGTCTATATGTTCGGCGGCTGGCCTCCCCCCGTCGGTATATTCTATGAAGTGGATATGCTGGGAGCTATCCTCGGCCTGATCACCTCTGTGATCATGCTGGTCGTAGCAATCTATAGTACGGGCTACATGCACAGCGATGATAGGCTCTACCTCTACTACACCCTCCTACTAGTCATTGAGGCCGGCATGCTGGGATGCTTCTACACTGGTGATTTCTTCAACCTGTTCGTAATGATCGAAGTGACAAGTATAGCTGCATACGCCCTCGTAGCCTACCGTCACAGGGATCCGTTGGCATCTGCTTCATCGCTTAAATACGCTGTTTACGGGGCACTGGCCACGACCATCTTCTTCGCCGCCACAATAACTGGTTATGGGTGCTTCGGAACACTAAGCATTGCAGATATGAGCGCTAAGCTCCAAGGACTAGCGTCTCCTCTCACAGGACACGGATGGGGTAATCTCTACATAGGAATCGCTGTCTTCATGGCCCTAGCCCTCTATGCTTTCACGTTTAAATCAGCCATATTCCCGAACCATTACTGGTTGCCCGACGCTCATTCCTCCGCGCCGACACCTGTATCTGCTGTACTGTCAGGCCTTGTTGTCAACGTAGGCGTCTACTGTACTGCTAGATTCCTCTACACAGTAATCGCTGGTGTCCCGAGCCTAATGTACGGCTATAGGATCGCCCTGCTCGTCCTGGGCGGTTTATCGGCTCTGATCGGTGGATTACTCATGAATGCACAGCGGGATGTTAAGCGCCTCATAGCTTACAGCACTATTCTCAATATAGGCTTCATAGTGCTAGGCCTGAGCCTTGGCACGGCCCCTGGCGCCTCAGCGGCTTTCTACCAGGCGGTCACGCATTCATTTGCTAAG
>JAADCY010000242.1 GCA_013154205.1 Thermoproteota archaeon
ATATGCTCGACTACATAGCCAGACTCGTCAGGATGACGAGGCCGGAGATAATGGAGCCTGTGTCAAAGTATTTCGAGCTAGGCCTCAGCCCGCGCGCTGGGATAGCTTTGATGAAAGCAGCGAAGGCGCATGCGGCTATAAGGGGATCAGAAACCGTTGAACAAGTAGACATTAACAATGTATTCTTCCACATAGCAAACCATAGAGTAATACCCAATATGGAGACAATAATAGAGTATGGGGGAACAGCTTCAGCACGTATGCATGTTATACGCGAAGGAATAGATTTCGTTCTCAAGAACATTCTGGGGTGAGCACTACTGATAGTCTTCGATAATGTTTCAAAGATCTATAGGATAAGTGGAAGACCAATCTATGCGCTAAGAAATGCAAGCTTCAAAATACCGGAGGGCGTAGCGGCTGGCTTATTAGGACCAAACGGCTCCGGAAAAACGACTAGTTTCAAGCTAATACTTGGCTTCATAAAGCCTACAGCTGGAAATGTCCGTGTATTCGGGTTCGACCCGGTAAAGCAGGAGAACGAAGTACGTTCTAGGATAGGGTATTTGCCTGAGAAGCCTGTTTATCCCCACGTGAAGCTCCGAGTACTGATCAGACATGTGGCGAGACTTAGAAATGTCCCAAGCCGCGATATCGAGAGGATCGCAAAGCTCACAGGTATAACAAGGTATCTAGACTTCAATGTTAAATCCCTTTCACGAGGATACCTTCAGAGGCTCGGCCTCGCACTCGCACTTCTCGGTGATCCCGAGATATTATTACTTGATGAGCCCACAGCCAATCTCGACCCTTTGTCTCGTAAAGAAATAATTGAGCTCATAAAAGACCTCATGCAAGACCTGGGAGTAACGGTCATAATAGCTACACATATTCTTCCCGAACTACAACAGGTTGCAAACTATATTGTATTCATTAATAAGGGCCAGGTTATCGAATATGGTGATCTAAACAGTATAGTGACACGCTACCGGGTAACAGCAACATTCAAGATAAGAACTGATAAGCCTAGGAAGTTAGCCTCGAAATTAATAATGCTTGAAAAGGTTAAAGCGGTAGAGATCATTAGGGATGGCCTCCTAGTCAAAGCTACTGGTGAGGGTGTCGAGGAAATAAAGCTCTACCTTGAAGAAGCGATCGGAGAAGTTGCTTCGCTTGAACTCATATCGAGCGAACTGGGTGAGCTCTATGAGAAGCTCGCAGGGATCAATTAAGAGGATCTTTCACCACATAGATTATATCATGGGTTTACAGGCCCGCCTACTCTACATCTTTACAATCATATTCTCAGTTATAGTATCATATGCTTTCTACACATCGCCCGGTTTAACCATCTCGATGTTACCGTTATTCTTCTTCATTTATGCAGCTATGGTAAGTGCCCTAGCAACAGAGCCGATCGACGAGATCTCCAAGGGTACAATACAGGTGTACCTGGCAACAGGCCTAACGAGGGAGGAATACTATAAAGCGTGGCTTCTTGGAGGAATAGCTTTCCAGACACTTGTATTCGTATTAATATATACTGTTCCGGCTTTCATTGTTAATCCCAGTATTTTCTTTGCTACACCAAGTAGCTATGGACTCAATGTTCCAATGGGCAACCTGATAGTGATAGGAGCACTCCAGATCACATATTACGGGGTAACAGCTATGGCTGTCGGAGCAATAACCAAGAAGAGATCAATGGCTGTACTTTCAGTATTCTCGTTAATGGCCATCATACCATTCCTTGTGGGCCTTATATCATCAATAGTATCTCCACATTCCGCTGAATACGTGACATCCCTAGTAATGTTGTTCTGCAATCAATTATTCTATGCTGGTATAATGTCATATCGGAACATAGGTGTATTTGGATTGAACCCTGTTATTGAGTCCATTATAGTGCTTCTAGTGCTTAACACGGCACTTATACTGTTCAGCTATATGGCTTGGAGGAGGATTGAGATATAATGCTTAGATATATTGGCTTAATACTTGTAATCCTTGCGATCATCGGTATGGCGTCCATCACAGTCGCTGTTCTCCAGAAACCCTCGGTTTCTCTGTATTCCCAGCAAGGATTGTACACAGCTTCAACATTTGCCACAAATATAGGTGATAAGACATATTTGGTATTAATATCAAATGATATCAAATCTATAGTCAGCAGCTATAAAGCAAATCCTTACTCAATAAAAACCATAATTGAGGGAATGCCGAGAATGTTGAACACTCCTATCGATGTCGAATATATGGTTATCGGAACATATATGCCTGTCCCAAAAATAACAGGTGCTGTGAGCTCTTCAACGATGTCCAGATTCTTACAAACAATTAAGAATAATGTGATATTTGAGGAAAAAGCCACAGTACCTAAAACCATATATATTAGCATAAACGAGAATGAGATGAACCGTTATAAATACGTGTATGTTGTATTAGTATACATTACGCGTAGAAGTGAGCCTATTAGTAATTTCTATTTTGTTCCATCAACGGGTAATATTACAACTATCGGCGATACAGTTAATGCGGCACTCAATGGTATATGGGGAGCTTCTAGTTATCTCGACCAGGTATTCACTCGCCTAAGATTGGATTATTTCGGCCCTCTATGGCTGAATGTGCTAGGTTACCTCATTGTTGATGCTCTCACAGTTATGAGATCCTTATTGATCGCAGCCATAGGGATAGTGCTGATTATGATAGATTACAAACGTGATCCGGAAGCCGTCAGGGAGTTATTCGGAATATCTTCTCGAAGGAAAACAACATGATCTACTAATACGTGATCCTCCTTGTCAAATATGCTGTAAGAATCGCAGCGAGATAAGCGATTATTCCTCCGATATAGAGATATTGTTCTAACGAATATTTCTGTTGAACCTTTATCTTTTCATTAACGGTTACTTTGATCGAACGAATAATGTTCGACTTGACTTCTTCAGCGACTTTGATATACTTGTCAAGTATTTGGGCCGCATTAGCTGCCAAGAAGCATTTCCCACATGTTATCTCGGCTATTTTTTCCATGAGATGGTAACCGCCACTGGATTTTCCAATAAATATTGTATATATTGGAATATGTAATTCAGCGTATTCTTCGACTACTTTCATAGCAACAGACTTGTCCGCTGGTTGCCCGTCTGATGCGAAAACCACGTATGCTGAGACATTGAAGTACCTGTATGTTCTTAGCCAATTAAGAGCGGTTGTTAAGGGGTATTGATACATTGTGCCCC
>JAADCY010000231.1 GCA_013154205.1 Thermoproteota archaeon
TGATAAGGCTCCGCAGACTACTTGTTCGAAGAGCAGACATACTCACATTTGTCGTAGGTTTTGCCATAGGAGCCGGAATACTGGGCCTCCCCGTAAAGTTTGGAACAAGTGGCGCCGGATTTCTACCTAGCGTAACCATGCTTATACTAGCCCTGATATTCCAGATAATAACAGCAGTTTACGTTGTTGAAGGACTAGATGTTCTGGGGCCGAGCGAGTACCCTAAACTAATGGAGAAAGGCCTTGGGAAATGGGCGGCTATAACAGCATATATAACGATAGCCATAGATCTTGTAGGAGCTATGACAGCCTACATAATATTCGGCGGAGAAGCAATCTATACCCTCAGCCACGCATGGATAGCAGTTTGGCTCGGAATGATAATCTATTGGATAATAGGAGTAGCAATAACGATAGGCGGCGCTAGGATCATCGCGCGTGCTGAGGAGACCATGGTAGCGATAATAATGCTCCTTCTGTTCATTAATGTGATCCTATGCCTATCAACTCCTTACGTAAATATTAAGAACTTGTTATGGGGAGACTGGAGCAAGATGTTCAGCGTATTCGGCATAGTATTATTCGCCTATGCAATACACTCAGCGATACCGACAGCTTATAGGACGTTCGGTATGGATGAAAGATATGATAAGCTATTATCATTAGGCCTAACGATCTCGGCGCTAGTATACATTGTATGGTCAGCGGCCTACATGTCTATCCTAACACCCCAAGACTACACGAAGACCTTTGTGGGAGCATTAACGGGCAAAGTACATCATGGCTTATACGGTATGCCTGCACCTATAGCTGTAGCCGAGCTCGGCAAACTAAAGGTAGCGGCGCTACTAGGCTATATCTTTGGATTCTTCACCACGCTTACCAGCTTCATTGCGGCAGCACATGCATTGACGCAGATTAACCTCGAACTTACAAAGGCTGGCTCGAAGAGGAACATGAATCTCGTCCTCTTAATAACGTGTATCATACCGCTCGTACTGGCATTACTGAGGCTAGGAAGCTTCATACAGTGGCTGAACTTCGCAGGAGCAATCGGTGCTGGCATATTCACGGGGATACTGCCATGTCTGCTTGCCTTAAAGCTCAGGATTAAGAAACCAGAGAACTTTAAGCCATTGATGCCTGGCGGGATACCAGTGGTTATAATCACGTTATTGTTCTACGCCTATGGCATAGCGTGGTTCTTAATGCATGGCTAGAGAAGACTAGCACCTATCATTATTATAACTAGACTTGTTATCAATTGTACCGAGCGAAGGATTCTAGGCGGGATCTTTTCCAGCAATCCCTTCTTACCCATTATACCGAGCACGACATAGATTATGATGAGTGGCAACGAGAATATCGCTACATAGATTGGGAGTAGTATATCGGCTAGTGCAGGCCTACTCGTTTTCAGTACCGCAATAAACGCTACGAGCGGCCCACTAGTGCATGGGAGAAGAACACTGACACTAATAAGTGATAGGACAAGAGCCATTACGTAGGGGTTGCCCATGGCTTTACCGAGTTTTGATAGCTTGTCACATACACTGCACTTAAACTGTTCTCCATCTCTGATCACATCTAGGATATTGTATGCGCCTAGGATAATGGCTAGTATTCCGAGTATTTTCTGTGGAATATACATTGCTAGATAGAATAAGCCGAAGCCTATGGCTAGATAGCCCAGATAAACTACAGCGATGAACAATAGGCCTGGGCCGACTACGCGTTTCTTCATCGATAGTTCTCCGACAAGAAATAAGCCGTAAAGAGTTAGGGTACATGGGTTAACACTGTCCAGTAGTGCTAGAAATACTAGGAGCCCTAGGATTTCGGGTAATCCTATTGTCGCCATCTGGCCCGCCTTATTGACTGGAGTCCACTTTATTGCTCTTCCTGTCTTGCTCGTGGTTATCGGGCAGGTCGTAGGCTTACCGGGGGGATGGTATGGTGCATAGTATTCTACAAAGCCGTGCTGGCCGAGACGTGAGGCATTGATGTAACCTATGATCACTCCGCCCGTATAGACAGGTATTTTATCTGTTGGATTAGTGTGGAGGAGGCTGTCGAAGAAGGTCTTGTTCTCGTATTCGCCAATGACTATTGCTGACGCTGTATCATTGTATACGACTATTATGAATGGCACACCCAGTACTAGACCCGTGTTAGAGAAGTCCTCCAGTTTTTTAAAGCAGGGGTTACTCTCGGTTTCCGGCAGTATATTGCAGAAGACAACGTGTTCTTTCCCATAGGTTTTCTCGAGGAATTCATGCATTGCTATACAGTGGGGACACGTGTTTTCGCCGTAGATGTAGAAATAGTATAGGGGCTGGCTACTGGTGTTTGAAGCTGTGAGAAACGGTGTTAGAATGAATAATAGGATTATCGTGGCTAGAAAATATTTCTTGACCATGTTTTTCTCCAATCATGTTCCCCGGAGTGTCTAGGCGTAGATGTAGAGCATGGCTAGTATTAGTGCTACTATGGCTGGTATTAATGCATACTTGAACACTGTGCTCAGCGCTTGTTCTATCCTGTACCTGCCGAACGCGTTCTTGATTATTACTGCTACCGTCACTACAGCCATGTACTTTACTATTAACAATATTATTCCAGGAGCGCTGAGATGAGGGAATGGGTATGGCCCTCCCAGTAATAGGTAGGTTATAGCTATCGCTGTAACCGCTATGTCCATGTCGTGCATAAGGCTTGCTAGGCCTAGGATTGGGCCGGAGAACTCGGTCTCGAAACCAGCTATTATCTCTTGCTCCGCCTCCGGTATGTTGAAGGGCGGGAACATTGCTTTTGCCTGTAATACTACTATTGCTGCTATGAGGCTTAGGACGAGCACGGGCCATAGTACCGGGTTCGTCCAGCACGCGACAATGTTGCGGCTAGCCTCCAATACACTGTATGGTAGCCCTGTCTTGGCAGATGCTAGTGCTACTGGTGCTAGTAGGGCTGCGAAGAAGCTGGGCTCTATCAATGTTATGAATGTTAGTAGTCTCGATACTCCAGTGCTAGTGTAGGGTCCAGGCATTGAGAGGCTCATCATCAGCATGCTTAGGGGGACCCATAGGCTTACAAGGTAGATGAATACTAGGAAGTCGTAAGGCCCTGCTATATGGTATGGGCTCAGCGGGAATAGTAGTAGGCTCACTATCAGTGCTGATATGCCTAGTAGGCCGAAGAACTGGGCTATGCCTGGTAGGCTGTACTTGTTGA
>JAADCY010000239.1 GCA_013154205.1 Thermoproteota archaeon
CGGGTATCTGTGACCCCCTATACCGGGTCGCGCCCTGCAGCCCGCCGCCTTAGGCCGCTCGGCCACCCCGGCTCCTCTATTAGGAATGGTTACTCAGGTTGGTTTATAACGCTATCTCGCCTGTCTAATAGTTTCGGCCACCCCTCCCTCTCTGATCATGTGTAGGTTCTACCTTATCCATACATACTCGTATTACCAACATGGTGTTCTATCATGGTAATGCGCGTGATCACTTTTAAGGCTGATGAACGCCTAATAGAGCAACTGGACTTATTAGCAAAAGAAATGGGTATATCGAGAAGCGAGATAATAAGACTAGCAATCGAGACCCTTATAGAATCTCACATGCGTGAAAAGAGAGAAGTAGAAACAGTACCAGTCACTATTATCTATTAGTCTTCTACAAGCTTCAATATTTATAAACTCCACCGCAAAAATACAGAAAATACGGTTGCCGCCGTAGCTCAGCCTGGCAGAGCGCCGGACTCATACGGCGCCAGTAAACCCGAAGTCGCGGGTTCGGCCAGGGGGAGATCCGGTCGTCCCGGGTTCAAATCCCGGCGGCGGCACTATAAACTCCTCTTTGGAACCACCTACATAATTTAAAAGCTGAAAAAATCCATACTAGAGGGAGGGGATGGGGCCGTAGTCTAGCTTGGCTAGGATGCGGGGCTTGGGCCCCCGTGATCCGGGGTTCAAATCCCCGCGGCCCCACATTTCTAATTTTTGAAGAACTGTAAATACGACGGAGTTAATAATCGATAAAAACCGGTAGTTTATTAAAAATTTAATTATAACCCCATGATCTTGTATATCTTCTCCATATCTATGTACTTGGCGACGTTTTCCGATATTTTATCGACTAAAGCGTCCCACAAGTCAAGCGGTATTGTCGGTGCGGGCTGGACAGGGTCAAGTTCAGGCAAACTATCCAGTTCTTTGATGTGCGGTAATACTGCGACGATATCTTTTCCTAGATCTCCGAATACTGATTCTCCGTATTTGAATGCAAGTTCTGACGTGATTTCTGCACCGATCTCTTCAGCTATCTTGAAGAACTCGTATGGATTTATAATAAGTCCCTTTATCCTATTGATTTCTGTGTCTGTTAATAGTGAAAGCATACCACGTGCTGCATCTGGTCTGCTAGCAATCATTAGTACAGGTGCATCAGCTATTTCCGCTACTCTCATGTTTGTAAATTCTAGTGCTTTGCTCATAGCTCCAAGTCCCTTAGACTTAATGGGACCTGAGCCTTCTAGGACTATTATATCATACTTTTCTTCGAGTTGACGGAGGGTTTCCCTAACTATTTTTTCTAGTTTTTCTTCGGCGAACATGTTTGATACAGTGTCTTCTTTCGGTACGAGTAGATCGTTTCCGCTGAACGGTATTTTGTCAGCTACTTTTCTCCCATATATGAATATAGATATGGTGCCGTCAAGCCAAGGCTTTGGAGTTATGGGGTTAAATAGGGGCTCTGGCTCAATCTTGGCAGATACTGCTTGTAATGCTTGTGAGTATCCGAACTCTAATCCGTCTTTCTTATAGGTAACTGCTGTGAAATTTATTGTTTTCAATGGTGCGACGCTGTATCCCTGTTTTCTTAATATTCTACATAAGAGACATACCATTAGGCTTTTACCGCGTCCACTACCAGTTCCTTGGATCATGATTTTGTGGGCCATGATATCACCATATATTATCTGTAGATATATTCCTGATTAATATGTCTTTAGATACATAGATTCTTGAAAATATTTCCCGACTCAGACCAGAATAATATGATAATATTTATATTAAAAATTATGTTTTAATGAAGATCAAATCACTCCTTTTTCCACTAGATAATCCCTAACCCTCTTTATACCCTCCTCGATCCTCTCAGGAGGCTCCGTGACGAATGTTATTCTCACATAACGATTTGTCCCCGGTAGAAACGCGGATCCCGGTAAGAAGACCACGTGTTTCTTTAGCGCAACATCTTTGGCGAATTCAACGTCTGTCATTCTAAGTTTTCTTAAGTAGTAGGATATATCTGGGAATAGATACATGCCTGCTCGCGGCTTTATGAGCTTTGCTTCGGGAAGGTATTTTTTAACAGCATTATATGCTGCATCTCTTCTTCTGCGGTATTCAGGTATCACTTGTTCGAGATATTTCTCCTTGTATCCCTTTTCTAGATATATCATTGCCAGTTTTTGTGAGATATTAGATGCACTTATACTTAGGTATCCTTTTACTTTTGCAGCTTGGTTAATGAATTCCTCATTACCCCATAGATATCCTAGTCTGAACCCAGGTATTGCAAGGTCTTTCGAGAAACTATCAATGGAGATTACGGTTTCCTCTGCTCCAGGATATTTTTGTATCCATACATGGCTTCCTTCATAATATATATGTTTGTATGCCTCGTCGAACAATATCCATTTGCCATGATCTACTGCTAGGTCAACGAGGAGTTTACCGATCTCTTCTGATATTACACGGCTCGTAGGGTTGCCGGGGCTCTCGAATAGTACTGCTTTAACCCTTGTAATTTTCTCCTTGATACATTCCGGATCGGGCTGGAAATCATTATTGACATCCTGTTCGCAATACTCTATTCCTACTCCGAGGAGTTTTGTTAATCCCCAGTAAACACTATATGTTGGTGCTAAAAGCAGGACTTTATCACCATGATCTAGTCCTGTTAGGAGAGAGATCGTTATTGCTTCAGCACCGCCAATCGTAACCAGTACTTGCTTTTCTGGATCGACTGATATACCGCTGTATTTCTTGATGTCCTCCGATATAAGCTCACGAAGCCTCGGATAACCTCTGCTGGGAGCATAGCTTGATGTCTGGAAAGGCTTTTCTAACAATGTTTTCGCTAGTTCTTTAAGCGCTTCACTATATGGTGGTAGGCCTGGCTGTCCAGCATGAAAGCTTATGACATCTACGCCTTTGAGTTTTAATTCAAGAGCAAGATCGACGAGTACTCTGTGTGGCGATGTCTCGGTAATTGTGACTCTTTTCGATAAGCTAGGCATTATTGTCACCTCTACGATTGGATTATAACAGATTTATAATTTATTAATTGAATATTTTAAGGTTAACAATATACGAATATGATTCTCTCATTAAAATATTTAGTGAAAAGAAATGGTAGCCGGGCGGGGATTCGAACCCCGGTCACGGGGGTTCTTCCCGCCGAGCGGCGGACCAAAGCCCCGCATCCTTGACCGCTAG
>JAADCY010000178.1 GCA_013154205.1 Thermoproteota archaeon
CCGCCGCCAAAACCAATAGAAGAGATCGAGAAAGAACTAGAGGAAGAGCTGAAGAAGCTCGAAGCAGAGATCAAGAAGAACGAGGAGAAAACCCAGACCCCTACGAGTGGAGCAGAAGAAAACAAACAATAACCCATAGAGGGAAAACACATCGTTTTTATTCAATACTGAAACAATGGCCTATTCTTAGACGTTATTTCTTCGGAGAACCCAGCATGTTCTCAACACGGTTTCTTAGCTCATAACAGATATTATTAAGAACGTTACTGCCTTTGCCTAGGTAAGGTACTTCTACATGTATTTTCATTCTTCTAAGATACCATTCTAAGCTGGGCATCATGTTAAAGCGATACTTTTTGCTTGTTAGTATAACAACTTTTTTGAATTCGTTGTCTTCAGCATAGCCAGCTATTACCTTGGGTATAATGTTACTCCATATTGAATATACAGGTTCACCACGAATAGTCTTTTGAGTTATTTCGATGTTGTAATTACGTATATATTCTGTATATCGTGCAACTCCATAGAGCCCTGAGATAAACAAAGCATCGATAGAATCATTGATAATTAGCCCATTCCAGAACCCACTTGGTAGACATCGATATGTTCGTCCCCAACTATATCTTTCATATGCTGGTAAATATCCAACATTATAAGATTGTACATCATAGCCTAGATCAGGACCAGGGTTCATACTATGAAAGTAGCCCCTCCTATTTTGATCCTCCACGTTCTCGGCAACATACCGTCTTTGCTTCATTAAGTCATCTGAAAGATCATTTCTTAGCCTTGAAACAATACTAGATTCTCTTTTCCAAACATAATATTTATCTTGAGGATTCTTAACAGCAGTACAAGGAATTATGAATAATGTTTTATTCATTTAAACCTACACCATAAAGAGCTAGTGGTTAGATATTTGTTCTCATATTATATAAGTTGAGCGCAAAAGCTACAACCACTAACAAACCCTTACATACTAATATACACTAACTACCTACAAACAAAAATACACATAAATGATCTATTGTATAAATCTATCATAGAAACGTCTTCATGAAAATATAGAAATAGAAATTATCCAATTAAAGAATACTCTTTATTTCATAGATCTCTTTGACAATTCTGTCGGGCCTACATCTCAAGTGGTTCCTAGGGCTCCATGGACGCTGCACTAAGATGAACTTCATGCTTATATTCTTAGCCGCTAAACAATCCACCAGCGCGTCACCCACATAAACGGCCTGACTAGGCTCCAGATCTAGTCTTTCAAGCGCACGTAATAAGAGGTAGGGATCCGGTTTTGCCGGCGCCCCTTCTTCATAGCACTGGATCACGTCGAAATACTCTTTGATCCCAAAATACTCTAAGAACTCAAGCGTCCTGTCCTCATGACTGGAAGTCACGAGGCCTAGCCTGTACCCCTTATTCTTCAGGTACTCCAGAGTCTCCCTCACGCCCGGATAGAGCTTTACTTCTTTCCTCCACGATTTCTCGCTGCACTGCCTGGCCAACCTGTAGACTTGGAGGAGTATCTCCCTCTCCTCACTATTAGACACAGTCCTCAGTATATCGTCCGCCGAACGACCCATATACTCGAGTATCTGGTCACGGGTAACAGGTATTCCTTTCTGCCTGAAAGCCCACACCCAGCACTTGACAACGTTCTCAACACTATCAATGATCGTCCCATCCATATCGAAAAGCACTGCCTCTATATTATCCCAGCCCGCTTCACGCATCTCCGATGACACCTCAATTGAATTCCTACATATTCTGTAGGAGAATATTAATTAATAGGCCAGAAACAGTCTCAATTATATATTACGGATTCGTACCTGCAGAAAATAATTGGCAAAAGCCATGGGATCGTTTGTCAATAATAACCTCGTCAAAAACAAGCAGATGAAAAAGATGTATTGATAATACCGATCATAAACAACACGATCCTGACAAAAACCACGACAAAACACCTTACACACTCTCTAAGAACAATAAATTTTTGCTGAGATCATACTGGTGGGCTATGCCGATAAGCACAACGGATACTTAGTTCCCACGGACAAGGGAGAGGTAACATATGAGTCGCTCATACAGATCCTTAAGCCCTCCATGTATGAGAAAACAGTGGAGATCATGAAGAACATGCTGGGCCGGACATGAAGTGATCGGTCATCTCGTCCTTCTAACGATGTATTCTCTCCCATTATAGACTACGATCTCGGCCAATCCCTTCTCCACTAATTTATGGATGACATCCATTGTTCCACCATGCTTCCTAATGATCTCTCTTACCTGGTCGATGCGGAGGGGGTGAACTGATATAATGGACAGGATCTCTTTCTCTAGATCGCCTAGAGCAGTGAATTCTCCTTCTTCAGGCTTCTGGAGAACTATTACCCTGTCTCCAAGCACCGCCCTGATCTCCTCGTAGACCATGAGTAGTGTATGGGTGCTGGGAGGCTTCACGAAACTCTCTGCCGGCGGCCTGACGGGTGTTAGTATATAGGCTTTAGCGGGATCTATTGTTCTCAGCGTCTCGGCTATTCTCCGGGCTTCTAAAGAATAATCTATGTTTCCCAGCAGCATTGTCTCGGTGATCAATACTCCCCTGTATTCGTTGGAGAACTGTTTTATCCCTTCTATGATCTTTTTGATCTCTAGGTCTGGGTGGGGCCTGTTTATCATCCGCCATAACCGGGGGGTTACCGCGTCAACCTTAACACTGACAAGATCAAAAACACTGAGATCACTCCTTACATCCTCCATCCAGAGGAGACTACCATTACTTATCACAGCGGTCCTCAGACCTGCCTCCTTTATGGCCTGGGCTTCCCGGCCAATATTAATGTCTAGGCTTGGCTCGCCGTTCGGGACGAATGTCACGTAGTCTATCTCTTCACCGTTTCTTTCCAACTCGCTGATCCTATATAGGACTTTGTCGACGAGCCATTCGGGATCATAGAATTTCCTCCTCTTAATAGTCAGCTCCTGTGTTCTGCCTGCCTGGCAGTAGATACAGTTATAGCTGCATGTCTTGCCTATGACGTTGTTTACTCCGAGGCTTCTCCCCAGCCTCCTTGAGGGGACTGGGCCGAATACTGGTTCGCTCATCTTTTACCGCCACGGGCCATCTTGACAACTATTGTTCCTTTCTCTCCCCCGGCAGCTCGTGCTACTGGCTGGCACTTAGGGACTAGGATGTAGAATATCGTATCTATGG
>JAADCY010000061.1 GCA_013154205.1 Thermoproteota archaeon
AACGGGTATTATCAGGGCGAGAAATAACGGTCCCCCGGTCCGTGAATACATCACTGCTCAGCTAGTAGAGGCCCCGGTCATCCCGTACTGGATGAACCTATTGTTCTACACAGGAATAATACATTATTGTCTAAACTATGGCTTTCCCATACCTATCCTCTAGAGGTGCTGGGAGCCTATACTTGTTCTTCCTCACAAGGCCTAGCATGTAGAGTGCTTTTGTTCTTGAGAGGACTTGGTTGTTGTTTCCACAGTATGGGCTATATATGCATCTCGGGCATCCATCTAAGCAGTCGCATCTAGCCATTATCTCGTATGCTATGTCCTCAGCTTTCTCGTATCTATCGTATAGTAGGCGGGCTAATCCTGAGCCTCCGGGTGCTGCGTCGTAGAAAACTATGTCTCCGCTCGGATAGCTTATACCGCCCATATCGCCTAGTCCAGCGCCGCAGACTGGCCGGGCAGCGCTTATCACTGCATGTTCTATGGCGTGGAATGCTTCTGCATTACTCATCCAGTCCCATTCCTCGTTGACCGGGTACTTGGCGAAAACTGCTCTGGTTACATAGCTATAAGACACTGGTTCGTCGAGCCAGTTCTTGATACCCTTCTTTCCTGCCTCGTAGTAGTTTCGGAGCACGTAGCCTTCGACAACTATTTTCAACGCGGCTCTTGCATAGGCTAATGGTATTCCCCGGCTCGTCGTACGCTCCATGATGATATCGTAGTCTACGACATCCACGCTGTAGAGGGGCCTGGTATAGTATGGTGTGTCGTCCGGTAATCTACGTACATAGGCGACTCTCTTAACAGGATCTATTCCTAGGCTCTCATAGATCTTGCCGGAGCAAAGATATATTGCATCCTTATGGAGGTCTAGTATTGCCTGAGGTAGTTCACGGTAACCTATGACCTCTCCTGTCTCCCTATCGATTATCCTCACTTGGGGACCAGCGCCTCTTATTGACATGTAGTTTTCACGGAAAATCTTGAAGGCTGGTCTCCAGTTAACAATGTATCGATCTGCGATCTTAACCGCTAGTCTTTCGTAGACAAGGCTGTCTAGCGCGCGTCTCCACGGATCCCTCAAATATCTCCCGAAAACAACTCTTTCCTGCAGCAGGAGTGCCAGGCCATGTATTTTCAATACTTCCTCGTTGTCGGGCTCTAGGTAGCTTGGCGGTATTTCCTGGTTGTAGAAGCGTTCAGGGTTTCTCTCGTAATAGGCGTCTATAGGGTCATCGCTCAGTATTGTGAAGATGTATCCTGTACGGCCCCTCCTACCAGCCCTGCCGGCTCTCTGAAGATACTTGGCGAAGCTAGGGGGAGGAGCGACCATCACTACTGCGTCGAGATAACCTATATCGATGCCTAGCTCTAGTGTAGGAGTAGCCACTACGCCTTGTGCCTCACCGGTTCTAAGCTTATGCTCTACCGCTCTACGATCCTCTGGTTTGAGCCCCGCTCTATGGACAAGTAATTGTTTACCGTAACTCTTAGCTATCCTGGCTACGAGCTCAGCCATCTGCTGTGAATCAGTGAAGACCAGGACACGGAGGCCTAGGTCTATCAGCATAGAGGCTAAGCCGGCCGCGACGGTCCACCTACTCAGTTTTCCAGCCGATACTAGAACGTGATATGCTGTACCCTTTCTTCTCCGCGGCCCCTCGACAACTTCTACAGGAGAGCTGAAGAGAGCCTCAGCGTGTTCTTTAGGATTCCCAATGGTTGCTGATACACCTATGAATTGCGGGGTTCTCCCACGTCTATGCCTTTTTATCCTCTCGATAATTGCCCTTACATGTGCACCCAGCACTCCCTCGTAGACGTGTAGTTCATCGAAAACCATTATCCTGGCCGAGCGAATAAATGATCTTATAGGATTGCTAAGGACGAGGCCGACGTGTATCATGTCTGGATTCGTGACGAGGATATGTGGTGGTTCTCTGCTTATCCGTCTCCGTTCCTTTGAAGGAGTATCTCCATCATAGACCGCTGCCGTTACGCCGCCGAAGCCCAGTACGCCATGTATTCTCGCGAGCTGATCCCGTGCCAGCGCCTTAGTTGGGTAAAGGAGCAGTGATACTGGCTTCATCCTTGTCTCTAGGCCTAGTTTTATCAATGGGATCAGGAATGCCTCGGTCTTACCCGTACCCGTTCCCGCAACTATGACTACATTGTACCCATCCATTATCTTCTTTATAGCCTCGTACTGGAACCTATAGAGCCTTCTTATCCCACGATTCCTGAGAGCTTCTATGACTGGTTCAGGTAGGTCTAGATCCTCTATGCCGGGCCCGGGCTCCGGCTCTCCTGTTTCCTCAACATAAACGTGCCGTATACCAGCTCCTGCACCGCTCCAAGCTCTTTTGATCAGGATTGAGAGCTCCTCGAGCAGAGGATCATGCATATTGTTCCACGCATCAATATAGGGCTAGGACTTAAGAACCATGTCTTTGATCTTCCTTTCTTCTTTGCTCAGCTTCTTCCAGAGCTTATAGTGTTCCTCGCAGAGATACACTACTCCGGGCCTCCTAGGAGGCCTTGCATGATAGACTTTGAGCTTGAGCCCTGCTTTCTCCTCAAGAACTTTTGCATCGGGATAACTCAGCTCTCTAACGGCTTGTTTACCGCATCCCTCGACACTACAGGTTTTCTCGGCCATTCTATTCCACCCATACTATAGTATTTGTCCGCCGTCAATAATATCTTCACTACAACACGATGCTATGGCGATCCTGGGGATAAGGTGTTATTTATCCAAGCCCAACATTAAGATATAAGTGGATAATATTACGTGGTGTACAGATTATGCCTGACCCATTCGATCCACACGCTATACTCTCCTATGCCGAGAAACTAGGGGTTGAATTCGCTGATGTCAGGGTTCAGAAGAGGCTCTACGAGACAATATACCTGGACAACGGTGTACTGCGAGAATATAGCCTGGATGAAGCCTACGGAGTAGGTATTAGGGTTTATATCGATGGGTACATGGGCTTCGCCTCGACGAACAGGCCTGAATGGGAAGCGGTGAAAAAAGCTGTTGAATCAGCCGTTAGAGCCGCTAAGGCTATGAGACTCGCTGGTAAGAAGCACGAGCTATACAAGAGAGGGACGAGCAGGGACTCCAGGACAAGCACATACAAGGTATCAGCCGAAGACATCGATCCGGCGACAAAGATCAATGTTGTAACGGAGGCCTACA
>JAADCY010000091.1 GCA_013154205.1 Thermoproteota archaeon
CTGTGCCAAAGAATCCTTTAAAGACGTATTTGTACCATGCCTCAACATGTGCTATTAATTGTTCAGTATCCTTAACCATTGTTTTTTCATTAAGTTTTAAAGTAGTTCTCCAAGCTGTCCTTAGTTTCAGATAGAGATATGCAGTGGATCCCCCACTGCTTAGCAGAACCATTGAGCCTTTTGCCTTCATGATACCGTTACTAGCGGTAGCCCATCCCGTAGCGTTCCTAAACACTCCTCCACTAATGCTTGTATACAGTGGTGACGGATTAGAGATCTTGTTTATCTCTGCACCAATACCATATCTAATCCTATAGGATTCACCGTATAACATGGACACGTGGGTATAATTATATCCATCAATAGTACAGTATCCTTTACGTGTCCCGTCTTCTTTGAACGATATAGTTATAGGTCTAAGCGGATACATCACGGTTAATCCACGGGGCGTCTCCAACACTATTGAGGAGGCATTAGATATGCTTATCCATACATATCCGTTAGAATCGGTTGATTCAATTCTGTTCTCTGCACTCCCATTCTTCCAATATGTAATGCTGACAGGGACTTTAGCAGCTGGCTCTTCATCAACTATATTGATTACCCGTATATGGAGTAAAACATTATAAGTTGTCTTTACACTATCCACGTCGTGGACTATGTCAATCCTCATACCCTCTATGTATGGAAGAAGTGTTGGGACTCCTTGTTTGTCAACATTATTATACTCCATACCGAAGAATATTTCTCCAACTCTATATACTGGTGGTCCTGGCATCCAGTATGCTTTTCTGTATCCTTGATAGCTCGTTCTTCCTAGTCTTGATACTGTACCGTTTAACCACGATACATAGATTGTCGAGTCCCAGACTGTGGCGTCGTAGACGTTATTATACGTATTTTTACTGATTACGCCGTTTTCAAAATGCATTATGTATAGCTTGTGATCGGTATAGCACATTATGGCTACAAAGCCATTGCCGATGATAGGCTTTAACTCCTCTATTGAGGCCTGGTAGATTATGCCTGTATTACAACTGTATATTGTGAACTTGGGTTTTCCATAGCTTTCAGTAATATATGCTAGTATTCCTGGTGCTATCCATTCCGCGTATATTACATGACTACCTACATCCTGTACTTTTCCCGCTGTATTCGTAATGATTAATTCTCTATTATGTACTACGTAGGAGTAATGTTTACTGGGATCCAATCCTGTATAGAATTTTTTGCCGTAGGGTGTGCCTTCATAGATCAGATCGGAATACTTAATATCTATGACCGCTATATGACCGTTGTCTTCATAGAATGTATAGGGTCCTGTATCAGCGCCTTGGAATACTCTATTAACTACTCTGTTCATATCGGGATCTACAATATATAGCTCTGTACCGTTAGAAAGAGGTACAGCGACATAGATGTATCCACCTGCCCTAGATCTATATATATGGGCGTATCCCTGTATCTCCGCTTTTCCAAGAACTATCTCTTTCTCGACAGTGCTAGTCTTGGATATTCTTTGAAGCGCGATCGTGCCGTCGAGCTTTACTATTACACGGTAATATAATCCCTTAGTAAACGGGTCAGCAGTGTAGCCCTTTACAGCAGACATCTCGTTTATCGTGGCTAGGCCCTTCGGAGATACAATATATACTCCTCTAGCAGGAACTGTGGCATGGTAGCCATCGAGGAAGAGCCGTACACCCTTTGCTATCGTTGTTGAAGAACCTGTTGATGTATCTATTAATACTGCTTTCTCATTATGATTTGCCACGACCAACCACGTCTCATTAACACACCATATTCTTACATCGAGGAGAGGCTCGTTGAAAGGCTCGTTAAGCACGTATGTATGGATCCCCCCGTTATTGATCGCCACTACGTGTTGTTGATCCGATAGGTAGGCTATCCATGGCCCTAGAGCAAAGTAGCGGGTAGCGGCGCGGGGTGCATGGTATTCCTTGATCAGGGTGGCGCCGCCGGCGCTGAGATCTATTGATGCTACATAGGTATCATTCGATCCATGAATAGCAACAATTGCTCTGAAACTATTAGAAGCGATTTTCTCTGCCATGGCGGCTCCCCATGCACTATAACTACCTGATATTTTTACAGAATACCAGTTCGCGGCCCCATCATAGAATAGTATTTTTAGCTGCGATGTTGACGGTACTGTTATAAATATGAGTGCGGCATCATCGATTGATACAGCGGCTACGGGGTATTCCTGTGATCCTGAATTACTGTATTTATAGAGTATTTTACCATCTATGCTATAGATCGCTAGATTATAGTGTCCACTACCTGTAGCGATTAATTCGATAATATAGTCGGGCCCAATAGCTATAGTATAACCATTGCTTGGAACACCTTGTCTAGAAATAACCGCTATTTCAGCGCCTGTTTTTAGACTATATATCTTCATGTACTCGCTGTAATCATTAGGACTACGATAAATGATTATGTATCCATTGACCACACGTATCTTCGGCTCCATGATCTCTGTATATCCTGTATCAATTCTCCACAAGACGCTCATGTCTTGGCTAAGATGTATAAGTGTGCCATTGGACAAGAGGACAAGTAGTCCATATGGTGTTTTAGCTGCATTAATGATTGGAATGCTTGTTATATAGTATGGACCGCCCTGTTCAATAATAGTGTTCAACCCGATAAGGTATCTCGCATTATCAACAGTCATATATACATTGCTAGGCGCACCCGGCAGAAGCGACGGCCCCGAAGGCACAGACGTAGAAAAATACTGTATTACCGAAGCAGTTGAAGGAAACGGCATAACCAGAGTAGCTATTATTATCACAACAAGAACTGGCATGCATAGGTATCTCATATACAGATCACCTATGCATAGCCCTGCTGGAAAAATACACCATCTGCTATAAGGATATGGTGAATAAAGATTTAAGTATTTCCGTCTTCATTAGAAAAAATAAACATATACAAAAACCACCAATCAATAATACCTCTAAGGATACGATATACCACTCCATATCCACTATGAACACCGTCCAGCCCTTAGAAGATAAAAAACGTATATTCACTTCTACTAAGCTTCAACAAAACCAATCCCACACTCTAAACACTCGTTAGTCTTTCAATTTTATACTGATTGTTACGCCGTATCGATGAGATAAACAAGCTTCTCAAAACAAGAGACTTTCAATTCTATTTGTGTTGTTAC
>JAADCY010000035.1 GCA_013154205.1 Thermoproteota archaeon
TCAAGGTCTTTTCTCTGGTATGAGGAGCTAACACGAGCATAGATAACCGCTCTAACTTCTTTAGCGACCTCTTTACCACTAATTATCCTCTCGATTTCACTCTCTGGAATCATCCATCTACCAGTAGGAGTCCTAACAGCATATATTTTGCCAGAGTAAATCCATCTCTTCAAAGTAATAAAACTAATACCAAGACGCCTACAAGCCTCCCTAGGAGGTAGCAACCTCTCCGTCATCTGATATTCTCCGATACAAAATGATATAATTTGAAATACTTAAAATTTCTGCCCCTCTAGTATTGAGTATCCATGAGCGTGTTACACCGGATAAGGTCGCGAAAGGCCTTGGTTTTCTCGAAGCCATAAAGCTGACTCTGAAGAACAGGGTATTCGTAACGTATCTGTTTATGATATTCTTCTTACAGCTAGCTATCAATATGATGAACCTCGTCCTACCATACGGTGTAACAGTCTTGGGCGGTTTTCAGAAATACTATGTGGGGTACTTCTATATTCCATTACTAATAGTATCTCTCATCACTCTGCCGATCTACAAGTCATTATCGGTTCGTTGGGGTAAGAAGCGAGTATTTATGATGAGTATGCTTGGCTTATCAATAGCCTCTATTGCCGCGTCATTCATAGGCTGGATCCCTTTATCTCCTCTCCTAACGATCATTGTTATCGGTGGTTTTGTAGGGATATTCCTGATACCTCAGTTCATGATGCCGAATGCCTTCATAGCGGATATATCGGATCTCGACGAATCAATAACGGGTTACAGGAGAGAAGCGATCTATTTCGGAGTACAGGGCCTGATATGGAAGAGCGCTGCTGGAGCAGCCGCGTTGTTATCCGGATGGGTTATGGATATGTTCGGCTATAATCCTGGCCACGACCTAGGAGTCAGGCTCGTATATATTATATCATCCGTGCTCCTCGTCATAGCGGCGCTAATACGTACAAGGTATAGGATAAAGAAGCACTAGATCCTTATAGTGGAGCCCGTGTGCGCGTAAAGGTAGTGCTCAGGATATTCTTGAGAAAGAATATGTTTAATAATATCACCGCTACAATGAATAGGCGCTATGAGGCCGACGCCGAAACTTACGAGCCTATTTGCTATCCTCTCGCACTCTGAGAAACTACATCCGATTAGATGGAAGCCCCCGATCACAAGGATCGGTGGTTTGCCAGTAAAATTAATCTCTTCCTCAACCAGTCTGACAATCCCCGGATGACTACAGCCTACGAGGAGCACTGGTCCTTTATCACTCATGATTACAAGGGCTTCTTCCCATGGCGGGCCATAGAGAGGTTTTAATACATAGATTCCCCTCGCTACTTCTACCATGGAGTTTACGAGAATAGGCCTTCCACCATAACTCTTGATCTCGGAGAGAATACATCTCGCGTCGGGGCCGGGCAGGTAAACAGGTATTCCAGGATTGTTTTCAAGAATGTATAGGAGACCGCTAGTATGGTCTCCGTGAAGATGGCTTATCACTACAGCGTCAATTTCCTCCGGACTAACGCCTATTGTGCGTAGATTATGCTGTAGAATACTCGGACTAGGGCCCGTATCAAATAATATCTTTTCCGTGCCTGTCTCGACGAGTATTGATAATCCCCACGATGATTCCAGCCTACCGCTAGGATCAGGATCGTTATCAACAACGACAATAATTGTCACATTACCACTCCCGTTAACACTGGCTATATTTCCTGCTGTTTTTTCAGTTACTGATATATGAGTCTCTGTGTTTTGGTTTTTCGATATATGAGTTGGCGTTGTAGAGAATGACGAGCTTGTTTGTTCTATGCTCAATTCTCGGTAGCTAATATAAACGGCTATCATTACCGCGGCAATAATAATTGATAATATCACTAGAATTGCTAGTACGTGCTTCATACAGATCTCCTTTAAAATGAACTAGTTTCATTCCTCACTAATATTATATGAATAGAATAAATCAAAACATTTGCTCGGCTATAATTTCAAAATTTACTTGGATAACATAGAATTAAAGGTAAAAGGTTTCAAACAACTTATAGATATGATTAAATCCAGCAAGTTCTTCTCTACGATAATGCAAAGTATAAGAATACAATACCCATTAAAACTAGTATAAAGGCTCCAATGTGTTGCCAGAGTGTACCCGGAATAATGATTAACCCTAGATCCTCTAGTCCCCAGACTATGAAGCCGACACCTACGACCCCCAGAAATAGTCTGCCAATACCGGATACTCTCCTAGAACCTATCCTCACATTCACTATGCCACGCCCGCTCGGAGCAATTGCTATGGCTAATAATCCCACACCCATACCTATAATAGTGCCTGGACCGGTGTGTCCGAAGAACATTCCTATACCCATACCTAGAAACATGCATGCTAAGAACAATAATGCTCTGTTCATTATCTCATACCCCCATAATAGACGACAATATTGTCACTAATATTCAGCTTTAAGACCTATTTTTATTGATTCCTTAGCAACTCATCAATGTTTCCATTACACTCCGGTACCTGGCTTGGCGCGACGTTTTTGCCGAGCAAATAGCATTTCCGCGTGATCCTTTCGTAGAACAAGCATTTATCACAGTTTATCCAGATATTCCTCTCACCTGGCTTGACAAGGTATATTCGCTTCAAACAATTCAGCAGTACATTATCAATAAGTGCCTCAATGAATGATACATATTTCCTCTTGCCAGTCAACCTAGATAAAAATCCGGTCTCGGCTTCGGTTGTCACATGGATCTCCGTTACACCGCCGCTTTTCTCGCGGAACCAGAGGACCATGTGGAAGTAATCACCGTCATATGGCTCTATAGTAAATGATGTCTCTGTGGTCTTAACACGTATTTTTGAAGAGAGTTTGTTCCAGCTGAGCCTCAGAGAGTATTTGTCCCCCTCGATAAATGATAGGCTTTCGATATATTTGTCAGATGCAACCCAGTTATTCATATCGCTCATACATTTAAGCAATAAATGCTTGTCAACCAGTAGCTCCCTGTAAAACGTATGCGATATCCTCAAATTCATCTCCGGATACCCATATAGTATTCATGACTTGATATAAGTTACACTGGTCTGAATCATGAAAGCCCCTTATTATTTAATACCCTAACCATTACCCAGGTGATACCTCGATAGGTATGTTTAAATCTTTCTTCGGATCAAGATTATAGATAGTGA
>JAADCY010000258.1 GCA_013154205.1 Thermoproteota archaeon
TCAGGATAACCCGTAACAAGCTTCCCGAAGCAGAAATAGCATTTATAGATGAGATCTTCAATGCGAACAGCGCTATTCTCAACATGTTCTTGACGATAATGAATGAGAGAATACTCTATGATGGCTATAGCGAGATAAAAGTACCGTTATGGACTATGATAGCTGCCAGCAACACTATCCCCGACGAGCCAGAGCTACAAGCCCTATATGATCGTTTCCTCTACAGGCACTTCGTCATGCCTGTCAGCGAGGATAAATGGAGAGAACTGCTCGACGCAATATGGGATATTGAGAGAGGATTATACCAGAACCCCGAGCCCGTCCTCACAATGGATGATATAAGAATGATCAACAAGATGGTTCTCGACGTGGACCTTGAGCCTATAAAGGAGAAACTGCTCCGTCTATACGCTATATTCGAGGATCAGGGCATACATGTCACGGATAGAAGGAAGGGCAAGGCGCTCAAAGCCATCGCTGGTTCCGCGATTCTCAACGGTAGAATGGTTGCTAGAGAAGAAGACCTGTATGTGCTAAAACACGTTGCCCCAAGAGATCAGGATGAGATGAGCCAGGTCTACGCGATCCTACTCGACGAGATCAGGGCGACCGAGAAGCATCTGAAAGAGCTGGCGGAAATAGAGGCCAATGCGCGTGAGGCTAAAGAATACATACTTCATGTAACGGATTTCGATCCACGCCTAGTAGATTATCTGAGAAGCTTTGAGAGCGTCAGAGAACGTGTAAGGAGAATGGCCGACGAGACAAGCGACGAAATCGTTAGAAAAAGAGCCCTTGACGTGCTATCTGAGATCAACGAATTAATAGACTTGATTAAACAGAAGTTCATGATGTAGCGGGTCATAATATGATGATGCACAAGAATAACAATGAGAGTCTACTCCGAGGAGTAAATTACGACGACCCTGTAGCTCAGTACCGTGGAGCACGTGTTGCTAGAATATCACGTATTCTCCTAGGAAAAGAAGTCGAGATCCCTGTTACGCTATCGACAGACATATTCTATAGTTTCTACTTACCGATGCCCATACTGAGAGAAGCTGACGAGATACCGGAATCGAGGATTAATGACTATAAGCTCATCAGTAACCTCTTGTCTTCTACGAGAATTCATGAGATCAGATCGAAGACTCTAATAGACCCTCTCCTCTCATCCATAGCTGCAAGCGTGTTTATATCGGAGATGATGAAGCTGGCTGAGAAGAATAGGGGCGAGAAACCGGGTAGAAAAAATAGTAGGGGTAGAGCGGGTGTTTTACCATCTAATCTAAGAGAAGATCAGCTTAAGAGTATGGTTGAGAAAGCAGCGAATATCACGGCTAGAGACGTCGATAATGCTAAGAAGCTTAAGACCCTTGTTGAAGGCCAGCAGCCTGGAACGATAAGTATGATGGCCTATGAAGAGTATGGTCCTGAACTGATCAAGCTTGCCAGGAACCTTGAGGTTAGAAGAATACTTGATCTACTGACCGGTATCAAGCCCTGGAAACTACGTATTCCCGAAAGGAAGCTTCAGTTCAAACACGGCGAGCTCGAAAGCTATGAGTACGGGAAGGATATTGAGAGAATTGTTCCTAGCAGACTCGCACTCCCCGACGAGCTGTTCTACCTGCGTCTCCTTGAGGGAAAACTCTTACTATATAGAAAAGTATTGACCCAGGGTAAGGGACCGATCTACGTCTTGCTGGACAAATCGGGCAGTATGGATGGAACTAAGATGATATGGGCTAAAGCAGTAACGCTGAGCCTCTATATGAGAGCTGTGAGAGAGAACAGAGAATTCTATTTCAGATTCTTCGACAGCATACCATATCCCCTCACAATGATCAGGCGTAGGCCTAAGGCTAAACAAGTTTTGAAAATGATCGAGTATATTGCAAGGATCAAGGGGAGCGGTGGAACCGATATTTCTAAGGCGATCATCACGGCTTGCAACGATATCAGGAGGGCGAGGAAGAAGGATCTAAGCGATATAATTTTGATAACAGATGGTGTTGATAGGATCGCTGAGAACCTTGTCAGGTACAATCTGAAGAGAGCACGTGCAAGACTCGTAACAGTAATGGTTATGGGTGATAATAGAAGTCTCAAAAACATATCCGTCAAGTACTTCGCTGTTATGAGACTAAGTCAGAAGAATCTTCTCCAGATTGTTGAGGTTTAGTCTTTACGCTTGCTTCTTCTATGGTTTCAACAGTTTTTGTCTCAACCTTGTGACTTAACCTATAGTATGCAGATACTACTGCGGAAGCGGCTATTAGCATCAATAATGGTGTGATCATCACGAAGCTATTCGGCCCATGTATGAACACGAAGTATACACGATGATAGACAAAGCTCGGCTTGAGGCCTTTAAGGCTCTGGATCACTAGGACGCTATGGGGCTCGACTGCTTTGAGATATCCTCCATAATGTGTTGTAGCTACTGCCAGTACCCTGCTGTGCTCGAGATTAGGGCCATACGCAAGTATGATGTTAACAGGAATATTAGTTGATATATAGATCAATGAGTCTGCCGTCAGCCCTTGGTCTACCACGTACATAGTTGTCTGTGTCGTGTTAACAATTGTTATAGGCTTAAATTTAATGACATTATAGGCTTTTACCATCGGTATGCTATAGAAGCTATTGTAGTAGTATAGACTGATCAGCGACAGGATCAATATTATGGCTACAACGATTTTTATGAAATCATAACGCTTACTGATTAACCTGTAGGCTAGATAATAGATGATCATAGCAGCGATCCAGACAAGGATGGCGTAGAGATCCGGGCCCGACAGCTCGACATGTATGAATGATGTACTATTCGTTGTAGCCGCGAATCCAATGGCCCATGAAAACCCCTCGTGCTGTATAAGGACAGAATTACCTGTACCAATATCTGTGACTAGGTAATCCTGCGTAAACCTCATAGGTAAATTAAAATACAGAGGCACTTCCGCGGGAAAATCACCGATCACAAGACTTGTGCTTGCAATATTATAATTTATGAAAAGACCAACAATTAAGATAATCACAGGTATATAGGTACGGATAACATCTCTTTTTGAAACCACTTCAGAGCACCACCTTATAGATCTGAAGAACCATCCTTGAACAAGGTAATATACATGCTCTATGTCAATTTCTTGGTTAAGACAATATAGGTATATATTATTTTTAAAATGTA
>JAADCY010000001.1 GCA_013154205.1 Thermoproteota archaeon
AGCAGAGACAAGACGTCATCAGCCTCGCCGGAGGAGTTCCCGATCCCCGTACTTTCCCTACTGATTACCTTGCAAAGATAACTTACGATATCATCAAGAATAAAGGTGCTTACGCTCTCCAATACAGTGAGACCAAGGGAATACTAGAAGTCCGCGAGATGTTGTCGGAGTTTCTATACAAAGCGAGAGGAATAGTTGTCGATGCCGAAAACATAATAATAACAACTGGTAGCCAGCAGGGACTAGACCTTATAGCTAGAGCACTGATAGACCCTGGAGATGTAGTCATAACAGAGAACCCCTCATATCTGGCTGCACTAGGTGCCTTCAAGATAAGAGGAGCAGAGCTTGTTGGTATCAAGATCGATAAGAATGGTATGAGGACAGATATTCTCGAGGAGACTGTTAAGAAACTAGTTAATGAGGGTAAAAAGATAAAGTTCATCTATACGATACCAGTGGCGCAAAACCCTGCCGGAACAACCATGCCGCCCGAGAGAAAGAAACACTTGATCGAAATAGCCAACAAGTACGACATACTTGTTCTAGAAGACGATCCCTACAGCTACTTCGTCTTCGACGACACCGTAGATATAAGGCCGGTGAAGACCTGGGATACCGAAGACAGGGTCATCTATATGAGCACCATAAGTAAGATACTTGCACCCGGCTTAAGAATAGGATGGATAGCAGCGCCTAAGATGCTGACACGTAAACTAGAGCTAGTAAAACAATACATGGACTTACACACTCCGACACTAAACCAGTATATTGTGGCCGAGGCTATAAGGTCTGGCTTCATTCTAGAGCACGCGAATAAGATCGCGCCGATATACAAGGAGAAGAGAGACGCGATGCTGAGGGCGATAAAAGAATACTTCCCTGAGAACGTATGGTATACAGAGCCCGTGGGAGGCTTCTTCGTATTCGTATACGTTAATAAGCCCGGCTTTGACACCAAGAAGCTGATGCAGGTGGCGCTAGACAAGTACAAGGTAGCCTATGTTCCCGGCAAAAGCTTCCACACCGATGGCTCCGGTGCCAACAGTATGAGGCTCAGCTTCAGTTATCCACCGCCCGATGTCATCGAGGAAGGTATTAGAAGACTAGCAGAAATGATCAAGAACGAGTAAAGGAGATGATCACGCCGAGCTTAGTAGGCGGTAACAACCCAGCGGTATCACTAATCTTGTTGACCTCCGCGAAATTGATTAAGCGCTTAGTTTTTTCCAAAACCCCACTCTTATATTCGATTCTATTAGGCAATGGTATTACTACCTCTATTCTTCCACCAATACGTCCGAAGTGAACTATGGTGTTTCCGATTAGAGGCGATATAATGATCCGAGATATACTAGTCCTCTTAACAAGTCTATGAAGCATCCATGGAGAATATGATGTATAAACTACCGATGAGTAAGACTGAGGTAGATTTTCAGTAGACTGTACAGGAACTAGGCCTGAAGCTCTAACGTATCTGAGTGAATCTCGTCTCGTACATATTATGTCCGGTGAACCACCAGTTGCAATAACGTGCAATGCAGTCATAATTCCTGTCAAACCACAACCTATTATCAAGGGATTAGGCCCTGCCTCCACAGCCAGTCTATACGACAGCGATGCTAGAGGCGATAGTGCTGCTAACGGTCTAGGCGTAATATTGGTTGTACCAATAATATTATTCTGAGGGACTACCGCATACGAAGATAATAGACCGTCAAGCTCTATAGATAGCCTGCCAAGCCTTGATACAGGCGATACAAACGCTATTTTACCGCTAAGCCCTTCATCTGCTGCGGGCGCTTCTAAAACCCTAACGATACCTGTTGAGCCTAGAACAACGGGTTTCTCGATCGGATAAACACCATTGATAACAGCGTTTTCAACACCATCGACAAGCACATGGAGAGGCTTACCGATAATATGTCCCGGAGGTACCGGCTGAGCGCTTACCTCTACAATTCTTAAAGTACCATCATAAACTATTTTCTCCACCTTCAAAATACTTGCCACCCAGAATACTATTAGGGTGATAAGAGAATTAAGTAGGTTGTACCGGTGATTGCTTTGGACGACGAATACGGGATCGTGCACTGGATAAGTAAAGAGGCCAGATACAGAATAATTGAATTATTACTTACTACAAGAAGCGTTAGACAACTCGCTAATGAACTTGGAGTTTCAGCCACAGCTGTAAAGAAATATATTGAGAGAAAAACCCATCCAAGCGATACAACAATGGTAAAACTACTCACAATCCTAGCTCCATACGAACAGGACAAAGTATATGAGCTTATTATAAACGATCTATTTGATGCCTTGGCAAGACTCGTCGAGCTTGTAAAGGATAATGAGCAATTGCTTAACATGATAAGAGAAAAACTCAAGGAGGTGGAGCTACTCGTTGAGCAGTGATAAACCATTCTTCGCCACTGGCGAGATCATCAGTGATTATTCTCTATTGAAGAAATACTGGGAATTACTGAAACTCAAAGGTAAAAGTGTCGAACCAGTACTTCTTTCCCGGGATGACTTCGACTACATCAAACGACTAATTGGGCGCAGAAGGATCAGGCTCGATGAGATATATGGAGAACTAATTGATTATTTCGCTGAAAGAATAGACCCTGATATTGCTGCTGAAGCTTATGAGAAAGTCTATGGTGTCCGCGTAGATCCTGAAACTGCTAGGCGAAAATTGGCTGAAATCATGGCTGGATGGCTACTTGAGGCTTCAAGTTTTCTTGGAGATATTAAGATAGATATTCCTTGGAAGAACAAGTAAAGGGCGATCACCGGATTTTAGCAGTATTTCAAGAGGGTCATCCATGACGATATCGCAGAAATCACCGGCTTCATCGCAAATAATTATCTTTTCATCACAGATGTTTACCTCATTTATTATATCCGTAGAGCTCATGAAGTCTAGTTTCTTAAGTACAATAACAAGATCTATACAGTGATCACTCATGGTTACACTCCAAGATATTATAGACATTATTCCAGGGATTATAAAAGAGCTTAGATATAGATATGGGGAAACATATGTCGATAAGATCAAAGATAGGAAGACCAAGATAGAGATTTACATGGTTATCGATAAACGTAGAGCTAAAATTATCGTGGATAAATATAGTGAAAAAGTAAGGGTTTATACGGGTCTAAAAGGCCAGGAAATAGCGATCAGACG
>JAADCY010000134.1 GCA_013154205.1 Thermoproteota archaeon
TTTTTATAATCCAATCCCCTCTTTTCTTCACGTAAATGAAAATTGTAATGGGGAGAGTACTCATGAGATCCAAATATATGCGTGCCCTATCCAAAGGGGCAGCCGCAGCTATAGCTATTATTATAATCATAGGTATTATAGCCGGTGCATATTATTATATGTCACAGAGCCAGCGCACAACTACCACTACGACCACCGCTCCGACCACCACTACGACCCAGTCACCCACTCAGACGCAGACCGCTAGCCCGACTACAACCGCGACTGGCACTCAGACCACCACCGCTCCTCCGAGCCAGAAGCCCCCGATACACACCACCGTCATCTACCTGATCCAGAACGATCCAACCACCAGAGTATTGACTATCAAGAAAGGAGTAGCAGACATGGGTGCAGTGCCCGCTGACCAGCTAAACGCCCTCGCGGGCACAACCTATGATGGAACAAACTTCAAGATCATAAAGCAGGAGATGGGTCTAAGCCTGACAATAGTCTACGTAGTGCTCAACACCTATAAGCCGCCGTTCAACAACCTCCTCGTCAGACAGGCACTGGCCTACGCAACACCCTACAAGATGATCTGGGAGACTGTCTACGCTGGCACAGTCACTAGCCTAGTAGGCGTAATACCCAAGGGCATGCTCGGCTGGACAGACTACAAGGTCAACCAGTACAAGTTCGACCTAGCAAAGGCCAAGGAGCTCATACAGAAGAGCGGAATCAACCCATCACAGTACGTAATAACAATATACTACAACCAGGGCAACACCCAGAGAGCAAAGATCGCAAGCCTACTCTCACAGTACTGGGGACAGCTAGGATTCAAGGTAATGGTACAGTCACTATCATGGCCACAGCTTCTAGAGAAGACAAGTAAGCCAGACTTCGACGTATACATAATCGGATGGGCACCCGACTACCTAGACCCTGACGACTACGCTGGACCACTAGTCGGCGGTGGAACACACTTCGACTACGTCCACGTATACCAGGTCAACTCAGCCTCTGACGTGTCAAAGTATCTCAGCAAGGCAACAGTCATAGACACCCAGAACGCCTACGTAGTAGTTGGACCTGCTGGAACAGGCGCCAGCGTAAGCGTTAGCGGCAAGCCAATAGTAGTAGTACAGTACAAGCTCTCCGAGAAGCAGACACCTGTACCCAACTGTACCGCTTTCGTCAACATAGACCCTGCATACTATAGGAACGTAACCCTAGACGCACTAATACAGGCAGGCAGATACAGCATCGAGTACAAGGTAAGAGAAGCAATCTACCAGGCAGTAGAGAGGATATCCAACCTACAGCTACCAATGATATGGCTAGGACAGTACATGGTTGTACGTGACTACTGGGACTGGCTACAGGGAAGATACTACAACCCGATCCTAGCAGAGAGATGGGATCTAATATGGGAGAAGCCTATACCCAACCCGCCTAGCATCGGTATAGGCAACTACGTCAACGACGCTCACACACTAGTAATAACAACCATCGGATGGCCGCAGAGCTTCGACCCCGCTAAGAGCTACGAGACCTTCGGATGGGAGATCTTCCACGAAATAGGTGACACACTAGTAACATACTGGAAGGCCGAGACAACACACGTCGTACCTGACGCAGCAGTAGCTTGGGCATACAACAAGAACGCTACTGAGTGGTTCTTCGTAATAAGAGCAGGCCTAAAGGCATACGACCCCAACACAGGCAAGGTATACCCTGTCAACGCTACTGACGTACTGTTCACAATATGGAGAATCGCAAGGCTAAAGCTAGACCCATCATGGATGATAACAACATTCATCGATGTCAACGCCAGCAGAGTCTACACTGAGAACGAGTTCAACCAGATACTAGCTAAGGGAGGAATCTACGCGACATACAACGGCAAGACCGAGGAGGTAAAGAGTCTATCACAGCTACTACAGCTATTCGGATACAAGGGCAAGACAGCCGGAGTAGTCATGCTAAAGCTCTACAAGCCATACTCAGCAATACTGAACATACTAGCCGACCCGTTCACAATGATAATACCAGCCAAGTACCTGTTCGACAACGTACCACAGCTAAAGGGCAAGTACGAGGAAGCAATGAAGGCGGCACAGTGGGGTAAGAACCCGGCAGCCTGGGCCAAGTACATAGGCAAAGGCGACAAGGAGCCAACACACCAGTTCCTACACACCCACCCGATAGGAACAGGACCATACTACGTAGCGAGCTTCAAGCAGGACTCATACATAATACTGAAGCTCAACCCGTACTACTGGAACGCAACACTATGGTATCAGCTATACGGCTATAAGCCCTAACAAGGAAAAACATAGGGTTTAAAAACATATTTTTTAAATAAAAGCCAACTCTTTTTCCCCGCTTATCACTATTAGAGCCTTATTTCGCCGATCACATTATAATTCTGCATGTCAAGTACAAGGATCTTGTTCTGAGATACCAGGTATAGATCGTTATCGATGTATAGTGATCTAGAACCACCAGGCAATTCAACTATCTTAATCAGCTCCAATCCATTATCACTATACTGCATCAGGAGGAAGCCGAAACACCAGCGGCACCATACCCCAGTATTAGTGGTTGCTCCTGATGCCCAAGCCCATCCACGGCTCAGCGGTATTATGAATACATCCTTATCGGGAATAATGGTGAACGCATGATAATCATATAGTACTGGGGATGTAATGTATCTCCCTATATTAGCCCTAGAGATCTCTACTACGTGTGCTGGGTCACTGATATTGTATAATGATACTGTAAGGTTTCCTCTATCAACTCCTATGCCGAGTAGTAAGCCGTCTTTTAGAGGATGCAGGTACACGTTATAACCTGGTATTTTCAGATACCCGACGATTTTTGGATGATATGGATCCTTAATGCTGATTGCGAAGAGTGGGTCAATATTACGATACGTTACGAGTATGAATAAGTCGCCTATCATTCTAGCAGTCTTGATATCCTCACCGAGGGCGATGTTATTTATCAGTGAGACTGTTTTCAGTGTATCGAGGTCGACTATTGCGAGCTGATTAGCTCTATACACCCTCCTATAACCTATTATTACGATCGGCTTACTATTTGTTTGAGTATTGACATTCACTGTTGTCGTGATTACTTTTCTCTCCCCATTAGGACCTGTAATTATGATACTTATACTACCTGTTCCCGATGGCTGCACTGGTCTATAGTTATAGACATTGATCGTAGGTATTATCTTCATATAGTTTGTTGCTACGACAAAGTATTTGTTCTTATATTCATCCATGCAGAACTGGTTGTGGAGTGTACCATTGATGCTGAATTCTCCTTTGTATGTTATCTTGACCCCGTCAATGTTGAATACGTAGAATCTCGATGCTGGCATGATAACCTTGTTCTCTGTCAGCTCGTTTACTGTAACGATCAGTTTCTCGGCTTTATCAGTTGGCAGTGACCCTATGTAGTTTTGGAATATTTTGTAGGCCTCCATTATTGACTGGTATGTATTGTTCTTTAGAAGTCCAGCTATATTTGATGCGATGTTCTTTGGTAATAGCTGGACTGAAGCATTTAGGACTATTTTCACTGTCGTCATGTACATACTTTCTACTGGTGAGACCACTATAAGATGATTATAGGACATGTAGATTTTCGATGCTGAGTTCATGAGTAGTGATACAACATTATACTTCAGGGTCTTAGTATTTATTGCCATGATATTGGTATAAGTTGACGGGGGATTAGAAGCTAATAATATATTATGTATTGGAATAGGCTCGTTATTTATGATCGGAATAAGGTCTTCATCATTAATCGGCTGAGCCGCCACAACATACACGATGCCACGATATAGCCTAGCACTGATTAAATGCCCTGATAAGCTGAATGTCTTGACAAGCACTGGTTTCTCAGGATTAGTGATGTTGATCAGCGATATGATTGTTAATTCAGTATTACGTAGAGGCTTCTCTATTGGCTCGCCAAGTATAATTATGTTCATCGAGGTCTTGTTCGACATTATTACTGCAAGCGTGTTGTTCTCAAGCAGTAATCCTGCTATCGTATGATTCATTTCTAGAACTGATACTACCTTCTTATGAATAGGGTCAACAAGATATATTTTGTCCCCATTCGCTACGGCTATTATTTTTCCATTGGTCTTAACTATATCTGGTTCGTCTATCCCGGCGACCTGAACATTTGTTCCCGAATACTGTACTGAACCCATCTTACTGATTGAGCCAGAAACTGATGATATTCCACCAGATAAGGTAGATACAGCGGTTACTAGTAATGGATAGGGCTGATATATTCCCCCTTCTCTTGTATAGCTTGCCCCGGCCTCCTCTGTCCTTAGTATTGATTCTAGATATGTTATTAATTCCTTATATGATGAGAATCTAACAAGGTTTGCAGCTATGACGGGCTGAGGTATAATTGATGGTTGTACCGCGTTGTTCGCAGGGCTTGGCTGGATAGGGGTCGGTATGGTCGTCGTTAACGGCGTTGCCCCTTGCTGCCAGAATAATAGCCCAGCTATTGGTACTAGGATGCCTATTGCCAGAGCTAGTGCTGCAAACACAAATATTCTCCTACTCATCCATCTCACCCAAAGGGATACTGGGTGTTTCATAACATTTATTATGAAGGCTTGGACACAGCTGTCCAGTTTTCGAACACGGCAAAAGATATGAGTATACCATGGCCAACACTTTAACCCGGTATATGGCTATGAAGAAAAATAGGCTCGATAAGACCCAGCTAAGGATTTACGCGTGCCTGCTCGAGGCAAATAAGCCTTTGAGCGTTAGGGAAATAGCTTCTGCTATCGGTATCGCTCCTAGTAGCGTCCATTATCATCTAAAGAGAATGATCGATGCAGGCCTTGTCAAGCGTGTACCTGAAGGATTCGTGGTTGGGAGGATCATTAATATTGAGGGATATGTTCATGTAGGCCATAAATTACTGCCTAGGATAATGATTTATGGATTCTTTTTTCTGGGTTTGTGTATAGGTGAGTTAATAGTTATTGTTTTGAAAGGATTATCGTTTGACCGCGCAATGACGCTGGGCGTATCCCTGGTATCGTCCGTATTATTCTTTTTAGAAGGTATAAGGATTAGGAGGGAACTGCTAGGCTAGAATTGATTCTTTTCTTGGGCGTGACACTTATTACAATGTTATGTAGTAACATATTAATTGAAACTTTACAGCACTGGTAACCATATCCGTACTGGGAATTAGTTTTATTTAGGAACAACACGGTTATAAACGGAATCGTATTACCTGTGGAACAAGTATGGGACACACGCATATGGGAGCACCGGATGGGTGAACTTAATGGCGGATATCAAGCGCTTCCTAGCCCGTAGAGCACTGACCTTCATACCAACACTAATAGGTGTCACCTTCCTCGCATACATAATAGCATTCGCCATCCCCGCCAACCCTGCACAGGCATGGGCTGGCGGTATCAAGGCCAACCCCCAGGTAGTTCATGAAATAATAAAAGAATATCATCTCAACGATCCATGGTATGTCCAGTACTACTACTTCATGAAAGGCATACTGACAAACTCCATAATAGACCCTCGTTGGGGATACCCGGTAATGACCTATATGTTGTCTAGATTTCCCATTACTTTTCAGCTAACATTATTCGCATTATTCTTCCTAATAGTACTGGGTATCCCCCTCGGAATAATATCTGCTCTAAAGAAGGACTCCTGGATAGATGCATTGGTTAGGACATGGGCACTAGTAGGAGTATCCGTGCCGATATTCTGGCTGGGATACATTTTCATCTACATCTTCTTCTACCAGCTAGGATGGATCAACATCGCCGGTATACCCTACCCCAAAGTACACATAACGGGAGTACCAATCATTGATGCATTGCTGAGCGGTGAATGGAACATCGTATGGGAGAATATACAGAGATTCATACTGCCAGGATTCACCCTCGGATTCGCAGGAATAGGCGTTATAGCAAGGCTTGTCAGAAACAGCTTCCTAGAAGCAATAAACAGCGACTTCATATACTTCGCTAGAATGCGTGGCCTCAAACACCGCAGAATAATGACGCACGCCCTAAGGAACGCCCTTGTACCAGTAGTAACTGTACTAGGACTACAGTTCGGTGGACTACTGGGCGGAGCACCGATCACGGAGACAGTGTTCAGCATACCCGGTATGGGCCGCGCAATGGTGGACGCTATATTCTACATGGACTTCCCACTACTAATTGCTGGTACTTTTCTCGTAGCAATAATCTATGTAATCACTAACCTGATCGTCGACATACTATACGCAATAATAGATCCGAGGGTGAGGTTCTGATGTCAGCGGAAGAAGTATATGAGAAAAAGATCCTTGACAGATTCAGTGATGCTCTAATAGCTTTCATAGTCAAGATTATAACGTTGTTCAAGAAAGACTGGGCCAAGAAGAACAAGAGCAGGATAGATGAATGGAGACTAATGCTTTACGCTCTGAACCGCAGCCCGATCGGAATAGCAGGCCTAGTACTAGGCCTAGGATTCGTGGTCATAGGAATAATAGGTCCCTGGATAGCTCCACACAGCTACGACTTCTCATACATCATGGCTACAGGAAACTATCAGAAATACTATCTAGCACCCCCAGGCACGGGAGGAGCAATACTTGGAACAGACGATCTCGGCAGAGACCTGTTCAGCCTACTACTTTATGGCGCTAGAGTATCGCTCATGGCAACAGTATTAGTACTACCAATAGGTATAACGATAGGAATAATCATAGGCCTAGTAGCAGGATACTATGGAGGAGTAGTAGACGAAGTACTGATGAGGCTGACAGACGTATTCCTAGCATTCCCCGGCCTAATCCTAGCACTAGCATTCAGCAGCGCATTAACACAGAGAATAGCATTTGCAATAGCGCGTAGTCAATTATTGACAAGCCTTGTATCAGCTTTGTTTGGAGTAAAACCTGTCGACGCGCTAAATGTGGCGCCGATCCTATCAATTATCGTTGCATTATGGATCGTGTGGTGGCCCGGCTATGCAAGAGTAACAAGAGGATTAACGCTACAGGAGAAGAACAACGTATACGTAGAGGCTTCAAAAGCGCTAGGGCTTAGTTCGCCGGCAATCATGTTCCGCCACATTCTACCCAACATTCTAGGCCCGATCATAGTGATGATGACGCTCGACATCGGTGGCGTTATCCTAACAGAGGCTGGCCTAAGCTTCCTAATGGGAGCCATGGTGAAGATCCCTGACTGGGGAGCAATAGTGCAGGCGGGATCACAGTATCTCGTCCAGGGCAAGTGGTGGCTGGTGATATTCCCAGGACTAGCGATACTGATCTCAGTGCTTGGATGGAACCTCTTCGGAGACAGCCTAAGAGACATCCTAGATCCGAGGACACGTAGAAGCATCGAGTTCAAGATCAAGAAGAGGAAGAAGAGAAGGGAGGGTGAAGAGCAGTGAGCGGCCCCCAGTTCCGTGAGCCCATAATAGAGGTAAAAGACCTCTACGTATACTTCTACACTTACGCCGGCGTAGTCAAAGCCATCGAGGACATGTCTTTCACAATATACAAGGGAGAAAAGTTCTGTATGGTCGGAGAAACAGGCTGTGGCAAATCAGTGACTAGCAGAGCACTTGCAAACATTGTTCCCAGCCCAGGCAGAATAGTCAAGGGCAAAGTTATCTACTATAGAGACGGTAAGCCTGTTAACATGGTCGAGCTCAGCGAGGATCAGTTAAGAGAGATACGTGGGAAGGAAATCGCATACATCGTTCAAGACCCGTCCAGCGCGCTTGACCCATTATACACTATAGGATATCAGATCGTAGAGACCATGATAGATCATAATACGGTGAAGGATTGGAAAGAAGGATACAAGAGGGCAGTAGAACTACTAAGAGAAGTACTCATGCCAGACCCCGAGAAGAGAATAAAGAACTACCCGCACGAGCTAAGCGGTGGACAGAGACAACGTGCCGTAATAAGTATAGGACTTAGCAACATGCCCCGCCTACTAATAGCAGACGAGCCTACAAGCAGCCTAGACGTAACCGTGCAGGCGCAGCTCCTCGAGCTCCTGAGAAAACTCGTCAAAGAACATGGCCTAACCCTGTTCCTGATCACCCACGACATGGGCGTTGTTGCTGAGATGTGTGACCGCGTAGCAGTCCTATACGCTGGAAACATCGTTGAACTAGCTCCTGTCGACGAGATATTCAAGAACCCGAAGCACCCCTACACAATGGGATTGCTCCGTGCAGTACCGAACCCACAGGCAGACATCGAGAAGCTAGAGCCTATACCCGGAACAATACCTAACCTGATATACCCACCGCCTGGATGCAGATTCCATCCACGCTGCCCATTCGCTAGAGATGTATGTAAGCGGGAGAAACCACCACTGATCGAGATAAGTCCCGGACACTACGTTAGATGCTGGCTCCACGCACAATAAGGAGAGGTGTATATCATGCCTCAGCCCCTAGTTCATGTTGAAGGCCTCAAGAAATACTTCCCAGCAGGAGGATTCCTGAAGAAAATATGGGTAAAAGCAGTTGACGGTATATCATTCGACATATACGAGGGCGAAACACTGGGCCTTGTAGGAGAATCAGGCTGTGGAAAAACCACTACTGGGCGTCTAATACTTAAGCTCATCAAGCCCACAGCAGGCAAAGTATTGTTCGCTGGAAAAGACATTACAAAGCTGAGAGGAAAAGCCCTGAAAGAATTCCGTAGAGAAGCAAACATAGTCTTCCAAGACCCGTACACGAGCCTCGACCCGAGGCAGACAGTCTTCAATATCATCATGGAGCCCCTCAAGACCCACGGTATAAAAGTTGATGATCCCGAAGGATTTGTTACAAAGCTCCTATACGAGGTAGGCCTAAACGAGACACACCTGTACAGGTACCCACACGAGTTCAGCGGTGGACAGAGACAACGTATAGCCATAGCGAGAATCTTAGCTCTAAGGCCAAAGTTCATAGTATTGGACGAGCCGACATCAGCTCTAGACGTATCAGTACAAGCACAGATACTCAACATGCTGAAAGACCTTCAGAAGAAATACGGGCTAACCTATCTATTCATCAGCCACAACCTCGGCGTTGTAAGATACATGAGCAACCGCATAGCGGTCATGTATCTGGGCAAAATAGTCGAGATAGCTCCTGCAAAAACATTGTTCGAGAACCCATTACATCCATACACTAAGGCATTGCTGGCATCAATACCAATACCAGATCCCGAAGCTGCTAGGACAAAGCCGAAGATCCAAGTCGTTGGAGAGCCGCCGAGCCCCATAAACCCGCCCCCTGGATGTCGTTTCGCGCCCAGATGCCCCTACGCAAAGGATATCTGTCGCCAGAAAGAGCCGAAGCTAAAAGAAGTCGAGCATAACCACTTCGTAGCCTGCTGGCTTTACTGAGAAAAACGTTTTAATTTAAAACAATTTTTATCCTTCCAAACAATACTTGTTAACACATAGGATCTCATCTAACGGTATCCTAGGCCTAGGCTCGGGCTTCTCGTCAGGATAACCTATCGCCAGTATCGAGGCCGGCACAATATGGTCAGGCATGTCAAGTAATTTCCTGATATCATCTATATTCCTCATCGTCTGGATCCATACCGTCCCTAGGCCCAGAGCGTGCGCGGCTAGCTGAACATATATCGTTGCATTAGCGCAGTCCAATAAGTACGAGTCCGGACTAGCCCTTTCATCGCATGCGACAACTATTGCTTGTGGAGCATTTCTCAACGGTCTCCCGCCACCATGCATCTTTGATAGTTTGTCGAGTAATTCACGATCATCTATAACTATAAACCTCCATGGCTGACTATTATGTGCGCTTGGCGCATACCTAGCGACATCCAGGATCTTCTTGATTAGATCCATAGGTACTTTCTCCTTCTTGAACCGCCTAATACTCCTCCTCGACCTCAAGAACTCTATCAGTTCATCAGGGCTACACGTCATTTTAATCAACCCATTAATATATTATCATTGGTTAGAACCACTAATATTTCCCTGGGAACGGCGAAAGCCCTTGGAGATAGAATTACTTGGGACGGAGAGCCTCGGCGTAAGGGGTCTTTCATGCTACATAGACACGGGTAGCCACAGAATACTGATAGATCCAGGAGTTGCTCTAGGCTATACCCGCTGGAAACTCCATCCGCATCCTCTCCAAGCTCTTATGGGAGACATAATACGTGCAAAGATAACGATGTACTGGAAGAAAGCAGACTACATCGTTCTAACACATATGCATGGAGACCACGTACCACTTTATAACGCAAATCCTTTCCAGCTAGACCTATACATGCTTGACCACCATGGAGATAAAAAGATCATAGCGCCTCATCCAAGTATTCTCAACAAAAAAGAGAGGATCAGGCTTGCAAAAATACATGAATTATACGGTGAGAGATTGATCACTATAAAGTGGAGAGCGGGCGAGATAGGGCCTGTAAGGTTCTTTGGTCCATACAATCATGGGCTAAGCTATACTGGGGTATACATAGTATACATTAGTGGATCCCCGTCCATACTTCATCTCAGCGATACGGGATTATTGGCTGAAAAAGTGGTCGAAATAGCTAGAGAGTACAGGCCCGACATAGTCATTACGGATGGTCCTCCGCTCTATCGTTATCTCCACGATGAGAAAACAGCTAGAGAAATCCTTAACAAAGCAGAACAGGTTCTCAATAGGATCGCTAGATATGCTGATAAGATCATTGTCGATCACCATATCAATAGGTGTGACCAGGGATATAGATGGATAAGGAGCATGAGGAATAACGCGATAATGACTGCTGCTGAATACATGGGTAAGAAACCATTGCTTCTCGAGTCGTGGAGGAGAACACTATACCAGCTACTACCAGTATCCAATTATTGGTTCACCAATGACTACCGTGGTACGATTGTGAAGTATAAGGATATCCTCTATAGACTCATCGGTAGGATCAACGATTCTGCTCTCGACATCAATGAATCATTGTTCTACTCTCTTCTCAGTAGAGCTCTTACCGAGAAATAACTTGTCAGCATTATCTCGGAAGACCTCATCTATCCTATACAAATACATATAGTTCTTGTGCAACAACATGTTCTTGCTCGAAAATCCCTTTATCTCGCCTGATTTTATCTTAGCTGTAACAGGAACATAGGTCTTACCCAATATCTCTACCTTGGTCTTCAATGGTTTCTCTCCAAAAGTATTTAGAATAATATAGAGGGCACCGTTGATTTCTTTCTCATCAACATCATAGTAGACTGTGTCTTTAAGTCTGCCTGCAGGCCAGAAAAGCTGGACACCGATCCTCTTTACAGCGCGAACAGCTATCAATTTCTTCTTATCAAGACACCATTTATAGGCGTCGAGGAGAAGCTCTATAGCATCCCTGCCCTCATACGCTGGCTCAATATTGCCTTTTTCACTTGATTCTCCACCTACAGGATAAATGAGAAGAGTTCTACGAGGAGGAAGAAGTGTTTTATCCATAAAGTAAGCATCAACAAGATACTCCTTCCCGGCAATCCTGATCCTATAACACGGCACTAAAACCTGCTTTTTACTACCAAATAACACATGCCCCACCAACGAGTAGTGATACAGAGCATTTATTTATCATCCAATACTCTAGCGATTACAGGGTATTAAATATTGGATAAGAAACAGAAAGTCCGGATTAGGATACGCGATAGCGATAAATTCTATGAAATCAACGCTGTTCTTCATCCGAGAGGATATATGAAGGCTAAATATACACATCTAGATATACCATGTGATGAAGCCCCCGATATATTGTATGATGCGGCAAAAATACATGGAGTTAAAACAACTTGTTATAACAGAGGTAGCTGTATAGTTCTCGACCTACTGGGATTATCAGATATAGAGATATGTATCGAAGGCATGAAGCTAGAATGCTACGATAAAATATGGCTAACTATTAAGAAAGACAGAACCATCTATCTCGGCCCTGTCAAGGTCAAGAAGTAATAGAAGGAAGCTATTCTTTAAGATGAAAACAAGTACTAGGATCTATCCTGGTGGAGAAGTATTGGACGAGATCAATAGGGCGAAAAACCTCGCGGCAAAACATGCTTATAACATGATACTTCCAAGCCATAACATCATAGGTATAGGTACTGGTTCAACCGTCGAAAAACTCATAGAGATACTTGGGGCAAACAAAGAGGTTTTCCAAGACAAGGTCTTCGTAGCATCAAGCCTTGACACGGCTCTAAAACTTAGATCATACGGGTTCAAAGTACTCTCTACATCGATGATTGATGAAATAGACATATACATTGATGGTGCCGATGAAGTAGATCGTGATATGAATATGATTAAAGGCGGTGGAGCAGCCCATGTTCTAGAGAAGATACTGGCTTACTACTCCAAGGAGAGAATATACATAGTCGATTATACCAAGAAGGTCGATTACCTCGGCCAAAAACATCCTGTCCCTATAGAGGTATTGCCTGAAGCCCTATACCCTGTCTACAATAAGCTATCTAGGCTAGGCTATAAGGTAAAGATACGTCTTAGTGGGAAGGGTAAATACGGTGTCGTGATAAGCGATACAAGAGGCGCCGTTATAGATCTATATCTCGACAGACAAGTTGATCCCGTTAAGCTAGATAATATTCTGCTGAATATCCCTGGCGTCGTGGGTACAGGGTTATTCATCGGCTTAGCGGACAAGATAATAATAGGTTATTCTGACCACGTAGAAGTCATGGAGAAATAACCGATCACTCTAGACGATACAAGGGATATAAAACTGTATAGACAATTGCATAGGTTTTTTAGGTCTGCACAAAATATAGTTAAACACTTATGTATAATGGGTTCAATTAACGATGAACACCTATGGTGGAGCTAAGTGTATAAGAAAGAACACATTATTCTTGCAATAATACTCTTCTTTCTCGGTGTAATACTGGGTAGTCTCGGCAGTGAATCCCTACCCCTCGGCCTAGGGGTAACGGGGTTCTGGCCCGCAGTGGTTGTCCAAGTAGCGGGATCATTATGGCTTGGAGTACTAGGAGTCATAGTGGGCGCGATATTCCCGTTTGTAAGCAATACATATGCGGGAGCCCCCTTAGTGGCTTCTCTTCTATATCTTCCCTCGAACATAGTTCAGGGCCTAGTACCATACTTGACCTTCAAGTATTTACACCTAGATCCATCACTACACGATGCTCGTAGTCTTGTGCATTTCTTGTGGAGCAGTGTTCTACTCAATAATGGACTAGGCGCGGCACTAGCAACCTGTCTCGTAATGGCTTCAGGCGTCCACTTATTCGCAAACCCCGTTGTGTTTGCACGGACATGGTTTCTGGGCAACGTCATACCAATGATCTTCATCGGTATACCTACGCTATGGTTTATCACACCCTTACTAGAGAAAGCAGGGATTATCATTAAGCGATGAATCTGGGAAATCAATTTTTCCGAAGAGAATCTATTCTATTAACAATAACAAACACTACGGTGTAATAGTTTTGTACAAGATAGCCATCATAGGTGCTGGGATTACGGGTTTATCTATTGCTAGATGGCTATCAATGTATGATGGACTTGAAATAACTGTTATAGATAAGGAACCCGATGTTGGATGGGGGGTAACAAAAGCCAATACCGCGATAATTCATCCATGCCATGAAGAAGACCCTGACAAACACCCGTTGCGTTCAAGGCTTTGCCTGGAAGGCCATAACCTATGGTATGAATGGGTTAGAGAACTAGAGATCCCTGCTAAGTGGCCCGGCGAAATAATTGTGGCGACAAATAATGAGGAGTTGGAAGGACTTAAGAAATACATAGACTTCGCGTATAGAATAGGTGTTCCAGGCGTCAGGCTCATCGATAAGGATGAGATGCTGGAGCTAGACCCCACGATAAATCCTGAGGCCGTAGGAGGCCTCTATGCGCCGACCGCTGGAACAATAAATCCTATGATGGCCGCTATAGCTATCGCTGAGAACATCGTCGATAACGGTGCAAAACTACTGCTTGGAGCGAGGGTCGAAGACATTATTGTGGAGAATGGGAGAGTAGTTGGTGTTAAGACAAGTAGAGGAACAGTAGAAGCAGACATCGTGGTTAATGCAGCAGGGCTTTACGCGGATAAGATAAGCAAGATGGTAGGTATAACGGATTACAATATTCATCCCCGTCGTGGCCAATACCTATTGTTCAGCGATAGAGTAAATGTTAAGCCCAAGAAAATACTGCATACAGCACCAACCCCCAAGACGAAGGGCGTCTACGCTATAACAACAGTTGATGATAACCTCCTAGTAGGGCCTACCGCGGAGGATCTGCCAGGAGAAGCAAGAGAAGAAACAATAACAACACATGATGGCCTCGACTTCGTCTATAGTATGGCCGCTAAAATACTGCGGAAACTGCCGCCGAGAAACAAGGTGATAAAAACATTCGCTGGCCTAAGACCTGAGCCAAGTACGGGAACATTCATAATAAGATTCCATGAAAAACCATGGGGATTCGTCGAGGCGGCAGGCATTAGAAGCCCAGGCTTAACGGCAGCACCCGCAATAGGCAGATATGTGTCAAAACTCGTTCTAGAGAGACTAGATAATGTAAAGCCAAAACAGAAATGGAGAATACATAGACCAGCAATACCACGCCCAGCATACATGGATGAGAGAGACAGGGACAAGCTCATCAGGGAGAACCCTGATTATGGCTGGATAATATGTGTCTGTAGAAAAATTAGCCTCGGAGAAATCATGGAAGCCGTAGAGAGGATGAAAAAGATAGGAGTCCCAGTGATAACTCTTGACGGGATAAAGTTCAGGACACACAGCATGTATGGAGACTGCCAGGGAAGCC
>JAADCY010000176.1 GCA_013154205.1 Thermoproteota archaeon
AATTATAATGACTCGAATAAAGAACTACGATGAAGTATTTGTTTTGGTGTTTTGTTTTGGTGAGCGAAGAGCTTCTCGAGAAAATAAGGGAATCGATAAAAGGAGATCGTGTCGGAATAGTTGTTCTCGACAAACATCCTTGGCTCGCACCAACTATTCTCGGCAGGATAAGCGAAGAGCTTGGAATTAGAGATTTTGTCTTAATAACAGATATGCATGCAAAACCCTATATTGACGACGGTATCAGTCATGTTAGAAGCATGGATTTACATATAATCGTAGATTATCACTATGGTGGCCACGTGATCGACGATAACGTTTTTGACACTGCGATAAGGTTTAAACGACTTATAGATTCGCTCGAAGACAAAAAGATAATCATAGATTTAACAGGTGCTAGCGGCAGTACTGCAGCCTCAATAATATATGTCTCGTACCAAGAGCTACGCGGGAGAACAGTCTACACCGTCGTCAACACCATACCAATGTACGGTATACCTGCTTATCCCGGCAGTCCCCGCTGGCTTCACAGAGTATATGTTATGGGTGAAGACACTAGTGGCTGCGAGAAGCCATTGGTAGAGGAGTATCCTAGGAATATTGAATGGAGGGGTACGAGGGGAATCTATATAGGTATAGCGAAAATATTCAATAGTCTCACAAGCTGCGGTTGCCGTGAAACCATAAGTATGGGTGTCCGTAAACACGTCTCGAAAGGCTGTAGGCTAGACGCCTGGATAGGTTCGTTGACGAGTAGTTCTAAACGAGTCAAGCTTTTCAGCATAGACGAGCTCGGAGGCCCGGACGAAGATACTGCGAGCATGATCTATAGTGCTTGGAAGAAGATAGCTGATGTCCTCGAGCCGATCTACCAGGATAGACAGAGCCTTGACAGAATGCTAATGCAGCTACAAAGATATGTTGGCGCAGCAGACCTCATTATTAAGGAATCAGCTAGTAGTGGTTGGTTCGATCATGTTGGCGAGAAGCTCCATAGAGTCCTCCTCCAATACGCCAATGATAAGACCGGAAGACTAGCATTGATACCGGATACAAACCTCTTCTACCAGGGTCTTAACATGGCATTGCTCAAAGCAAGTATACGCTCCGGTAACCCATGGGCCCCGATAAGGGGCTTAGCCATCTATATTCCACGGTGTGCAGAGGCAGAAATAAACGGTAAGGTAGCCGAAACCGATCCTGATGCCGGAATTCAGCAGAGGATCCCATATACTCTAGCTCTTCTAGCAAACAGATGTCTGTTGGAGACTAAGTACTACTATGACGCAAAATGCTTGGCTGCAACAGCACAGCCATGCGAAGCAGCAATAGCCGTTGAAGCACCGAATCTCAATGAGCCTAGAATACTATTGATAACAGCAGATAGAAAAGCATATACTGCTTGGCAAACTCTGAACGTGTGTCGCGGCAAAGTAGCCTGTGCTTATATAGGACACAGTGATAAACCACTGGGCACGGACAGCATCTACGGCAAGTTTTATGTCAGCATATCTGCCAGTCTATTAGCGTATGTGGCAAGCTTATTTGCACCCGTGACTATCAAGGGTTCTAGGGGTCAAGTACGGTTGGTTATGAGGTATCTAAAAGGAAGTAATGCGCCAGTCATTGCTATACATAAAAACGTGCCAAGTACTCAGTCTCAATTCTAATGTATTCGTCTTTAGTAATTTTTAGGTGAAAACATTTTTGTTCTAGTGTTTTTGTTATCATTATTAATTGATAATGTTGACTTAATATAAGGCCATTGGTGATACTAATCGTGTCGACCCTTATAGCATTGCTCGAGTTTGTTATTTTATTATTAATAACGTATGTCCTGTATATCGGGGCTTTTAAAATTAATGATACAAGATATATCAAGTTAGCAATAATTGTCATGCTTGTAATCTTTTTAGGTATAATGCTGTTTTACATAGTCAAATACGATATCATCGAATCAAGATATGATATTCCATACTTTGTTAATACTGCTAAGAGATTTGTTCATCTACAGAATCCTTATATCGGAAGATACTTTTGCGCATATGGTCCTGCTTTACCTATTCTTATCATACCATTGAGTATTTTCAGTAAGGGGGAACTACTAGTTATAGTTATCGAGTTATACTTACTGGCATTGTTAGTGATGTGCTATTATGTACTGCGGAAATTGGGTCTTCCACGATTATATGCGTTCTTTACATGTTTACTTCTAGGCGTTAATCCCATGCTAAACTATTGGGGTGTAGGTTTAGCACAAATAGATGATCTTCTCTGTGCCATTATGGTTGTTGTTCTATTGGCTTTCCTAATCAGACCTAAAAGCAATACAAATTCGCTAAGCAATTCTTTTATTTCAGGTCTAATCACTGGTTTTGCTGCATCTGTAAAAATTTATCTATCAATTGTTGGATTACCAGTATTCCTCATATATTTAAAGAATAAAGACAGAAGATCTGGTATAGTCTATCTACTTTCAGCCATAGCTTGTTTTCTATGCCTTAATACATTATTTTATTTCATTTATGGCAAACCATTTCTATTTCACGCTTATCTAGAGCATACAGAAAGGGTGTCTGGTATATCTCTTTCTTCGTTCCTTTTTAATATCGGTGTTCCCAGATCCTATACTGACATTATCGATGTATTAATGCTCATAGCCTTACTGGCTTATCTATATATGAGGAAAAAGATCACTGATCACCCTGTTCTTAGCGTTCGACGAGCATTGGCCTCACTATTTGCATTCCTACCTTTACTATACCCAGTCTACCTAATACCCTTAGTATCAGTATCAGTCCTAGGTATAGCACCGAGGACTAAATTTTATGGCTTACGTGAAAAAATACTAATTTATAGTCTATTAACTATCCTCGGTTTGGTTGGAAGGCTATACCAATACTATGTTGTCGAAGGATACGTTCTATCGATTAACGCTATTCTTTCAACAATAACTTTCTTGTCTCTTATCTCCCTAGCAATCATTTGATTATAATAGCATTGCAGAATGACATTACACTACAAGAGATTAATTTCATTATGATATTGCCGTTGATAAAAACTTATTAGCGTGATAATTATCAGTTAGTGATGGTGGGCCGGTAGCTCAGCCTGGAAGAGCGCCGCCCTCGCACGGCCCCGGCATCGGGGTGGCGCCGAAGCCAGGGAAAGGCGGAGGTCCCGG
>JAADCY010000140.1 GCA_013154205.1 Thermoproteota archaeon
AGAAGGAGGAAGAGGAGGCTGCTGAGGAGGAAGAGAAAGAGGCTGTTAGTGAAGAAGAGCTTGCTGAGGGTCTAGGCGCCCTCTTCGGCTAGCCAAAAACACTTGGTAATCCATTAAACAGGAGATATCCCTGCAATAACGCATAGTTTTTATTACAATAGAAAAATCCATTCTCGGCTAATCTAAAGAAGCTAAAGAAGTGCCGTGATTAGATATAATTAGTTCTAAGGTCCAAGATAATATTCTCAGTTGAACGGAATAATGGTGTTCACGGGAGATTATAGATAATATAGTGTATCGATGGTGTTAATCATGAGTATAGAGCCTGAATTTCAGAATAAGTTCCTGCAAGACCACGGTTATAAACCGTATAAGTGTAGAATTTGTGGTGCAAGATTCTGGAGCCGCATACCTAGAGAGACCTGCCCTGATAGACCATGTAGTAAGTATGATTTCCTAATGAAGGATTATCCACGAGTAAACTATCTAACTCTCGAGGATGCCCGGAAAAAGTTCATTGATTATTTCGTAAGGAATAATCATGGATATATTGAACCGTATCCTGTTCTCGCTCGTTGGCGTAATGATCTTTACTTAACCATAGCATCCATAGTTGTCTTCCAACCTGCGGTCACCGAAGGAATAGTTGAACCGCCATCAAATCCGCTAGTGATAGTTCAGCCATGCATAAGGCTTGAAGATATAGATAATGTAGGACTGACTTTTGGCAGGCATCTAACAAGTTTTGAAATGGGTGGGCACCATGCGTTCAATAAGAAAGATAACCATGTCTACTGGGTTGAAGAAACGCTACATTATGCCTATGAGTTCTTCACTAAGGAGATCGGTATAGATCCTGATGATCTCGTCTTTAAGGAGTCATGGTGGGAAGGAGGAGGAAACGCCGGGCCAGCATACGAGGTAGTTGTTGATGGTCTCGAAGTAGCAACGCTTGTATTCATGAAATACCGTATCTCGGGTGATAAACTAGAATTAATGCCCATAACAGTTGTCGATACGGGATATGGTATCGAGAGAATAGCTTGGTTCACCCAGCGCTTACCAACATCTTATCATACTATATATGGTATCCTAATAGATAAGTACAAGAATATACTTGGTATTGAAGAACCTCCATATGATGTATTAAAGAATATAGCTTATCTTCTGAGCGACAAAGAAATAGAAGGCCTTGATATGCTGAAACGTGAAGTAGAAAACCTAGGTATGAGTGAATACTATGACCAGCTAGTCAACGCGATAAGACTATACACTCTGCTCGATCATATACGGACGATTTCTCTAATGCTATCAGACTACATAGTACCCTCAAACGTGGGCGAAGGATATCTTGCTCGTCTAGTGATTAGAAGAGCCCTAAAAACACTTATACAGCTAGGAATCGAGCCGTCGAGACTCGAAGAAGTATTTGTAAACCTATTTGAAGAACAAGCCCAGTACTGGAGAGACAAATACGTATACTCTAAGTTCACCGAGAGAGCCGATTATATATCCGATGTGTTACGCGTCGAAACCAAGAGATTCCTAGATGTTATTGACAGGGGCTTCCGTATAGTTAGAAAAATGCTCAGGAAAAAGAAGAAACTTGACCTAGACACACTTATAGAGATATATGATTCACATGGTATACCACCGGAAATAGTTGCTTCATACGCGTCCAGACTCGGCGTTGAACTAAAAGTTCCATCAAACTTCTATAGCATAGTCGCATCTAGGCATGGTGGTTCTAGAGCTTTAGTGAAAGAAAAAAGAATAGATATACCTGAAGAAATAGTTGAATGGGCAAAAACATTTCCGGAAACACGTCTTCTCTTCCATGAAGACCCGTATATAAAAGAGTTCACCGCACGCATACTTGGTATTAAGGATAATTATGTTGTACTAGACCAAACAGCCTTCTATCCTCGTGGGGGAGGACAAGATTATGATAAGGGCATTATCAGTATTGATGGAAAAGAGTATAGTGTAGAGGCAGTCTACAAGGTAGGAGGTACAGTAGTGCACGAACTAGATAAGAACATATCCTCGGATAATGTAGGGAAAGATGTTAGGGCATATATTGATTGGAATAGACGGTATACGTTGATGAAACACCATACTGCAACACACATCATATTATCAGCTACCCGCAAGGTTCTCGGCGAACATGTATGGCAAGCTGGTGCTGAGAAAACAGTTGACAAGGCTAGGCTAGACATAACTCATTATAAACAAATCTCTGAGGACGAGATACGTAGGATCGAAGAAATCGCTAATAAGATTATACAGGAACACATAGATCTAAAAATACATTATCTACCAAAATTTGAGGCCGAGAAAAAATATGGCTTGAAAATCTATGAAGGAGGAGTCGTGATCCAGCCCATAATAAGGATAGTTGAGATACCAGGATACGATGCAGAGGCCTGTTTTGGCACACATGTAGCCAATACATCCGAGGTTGGCGCGATAAAGATTATAAATACAGAGAAGATCCAGGATGGAGTATATCGTCTAGAATACATAGCCAGTACAAAACTACCACCCTATATCAACAAGCTCGAATCCAATATTAGAAAAATAGCTGAAGCCTTAGATCTAGATCCAGGTAATCCGGTTGTATCAGCACAGAAAAAAGCAGCAGAGCTATTGGAACAGCGCAAATTAATATCAGAATACAGAAACCTGGTCAAAAAACTCATAGTAAAAGAGCTGGAAAACAATATGGTGCCTGTCTGTGACACGTATGTAGTAGTCCTAAAACAAAATATCAGGGACAAACAATTATTCCGCGAAATAATAGAGATGTACGCACTAGATAAGAAATACATCGTCATAAGCTATGATGAAAAACTAGTAGAAATAGCAACGCATCCGGAAAACTGTAAGACTAGAGGAATAGACCTAATCAGGGTAGTATCAGAGCTAAGAAAACATGGTGCAAAAGGCGGAGGTAAGAAAGACCACGTAACAATAAGAATAGAGGATCCCGAGAAATACATTGCTAAAATAATAGAACTTATCAAAAACCAGTGCCGGAAAGCCCCATAAAGCCTATATCCCCCGAAAAATATTTCCTAAGATGAAGACTAGGCGTAGAAACATGGGCCCGTAGCCTAGCCAGGATAGGGCGCCGGCCTTCTAAGCCGGAGACCCGGGGTTCGAATCCCCGCGGGCCCGCAT
>JAADCY010000057.1 GCA_013154205.1 Thermoproteota archaeon
CGTAGCCCGCCACTACCTCCACCAGAGTGAAGGCCTTGCTGTGGGGAAGGTTGAACACGATGACGTAATCCCCCGGCTTGATCGCCAGCATGACCTTTAGGGCGTTGAAAACCCTCGTTAGGTCTTCGCCTCCACGGTACGTAGTCGGCCTCAAGTCTCGACCCAAGGATCTTAGGGTATCAAGGGCTTGGCGCAGTCGGGTGAGTTTCTCTTCGTCCAAGTCCTCTTCGTACTCGTCCAATATTTCCGAAAACCAGTCGCTCTCGGAAAGGGCCCTCTCAACCGCCGATAGGAATCTCTCTATCCTGTCGTCATTCAGGCGTAGGTTGTACCTCCTCCAGCTCTCGGAGAAGGCCTTCTCTCCGTTGCGAAGGTCCATCTCCGGAAATCCCCACCCCTGTCGCAGGAAACCCTTCTCCAGCTCTTCCAACATCAGGAGGCGTAGCCTGTCTCCCCAAAGCTTGTACTTGAGGCGTCTTAATCTGGGCCACATCCTTTGGTACGAGAAGGTTCTCCACACGTACAGGAGCCTAACGTCCCTTTCCCCATGGATGATTTGGGAGACGGTTCGGCGGGTGATGTCGTACTCGGCCTGAATCTGGCTGTAGGTAGCCCCCAACTTGTGGTCCGCCCTTATCAGGGCCTTCTCGTAGGCGCTGAGGCGTTTTCCGTTTTCTTTGTATGAGGGTAGGGTTAGGGCGAAGGAGAAGGAAAGGCCGCATCTCCTACACTTGAACCTAACCCTACCGTAGGTCCTGCCCTCGTGTAGTGCCACGTCATAGCTTCTGCATGCTGGACATCTTACTTCCATCATAAGTTGCAATATTAACGGGGTGCATTGTTATAACATCGGGGAATAATTCCGACTATACCACGAAATTTATCACAAAGATATACCAAAAATTCACCCCACAGATATACCAAAAGGGATAGCACACAGAGGAAAAAGATTGTAGCTTTACTGATTAGCAAAAAATAGAATCTTTTATTTCTCTATCAAGAATTTTTCGTGCAATATTTTGATTATATTTTCTAATATTTCTTTTTTAGGTATGTTTGACCGTATTGGTAAATTATTACACTTGCATATTTGAATGAGTTCCTGTTTTTTTAAAGATCGTAAATATTCAATAATCTTAGCTCTATCATTCTTATATTGGGTATATAAGTAATCTAGGGATAAAACCTGCAAACATTCATTCATGCCATCACTCTTAACTTTTTCTATTTTATACGAATCACTATCATGTTTATCATCGCTTAATAATTCTAGCAATTTATGCAGCGATAATATGTCATTCTTTAGTTTAACTACTATTTTTTCGAGTCTTGATATTTCTGCTTCTATTTTTTGTATTCTTTTCTCAATTTTATTTATATTTATCCGTTTATTTTTGCGATTCATATTCACTTCCTATCTGTGCGTTTAATGCGGTTTTCGCATTGCTTTATATTATCGCAAAGAGCTTTAAAATAATTCTTTAGCGAATAAGGGAAGCTCCGTTTGGATATTGAGTCTCTTATATCAGCCCTCAACGGTATATATGACTCCCAATACTCTACATCTATATTTTTGGTGCTTCTAAGTTTTTCTATCACAGATTTGATGCTGTTGATATATAACATTGTTTTCTTATGCAATTTATTAGCTCTGACACCAGCTTTATTCATAAAAACTCGAACTTTGGGCCAGCCGCGTGATTTAGTAATAATCATATCTAATCTATCTATTAAAATTTTTAATCCTCTTGCTGCAAACACATCTGGATTTACAGGAACCAATATACAATCTACTACCCTAAGAATTGAGGCCGATAAATGAGTGAAATTTGGTGGTAGATCAAATAAGATATAATCATATTTTTTAAAAACGCTTTTCTGAAGTATATATTCCATAAATTCCTCTATATCCGAACCTTGAATAAACCAAGCTGCAAAATAAAGATCAGGAACCGATGGAATTAGATGAAGATTGTCAATTATTTCATAGATCATAGTATTCGCTTTTACGTTCCAATATATGTCGCTACAATCCGATTCATTAGATTTTATACATTCTTTTACCTTTCGCACATATTCTTCAAATTTCTCTAATGCAGTATATATATTATCCCTGTTTTTTCCTTCTATATATTCATTTAACCAACTTTCAAACTTCCTGTCTATCCATCCATCTTCTTTTATTTCCACTGCTAATGTTAAACTCATCTGTGCATCGGCATCTATTAACAGAACTTTTCTTTTATCACCCTCTGCTAAATATTGACCTATTAACCATACTATAGTTGTTTTTCCTACTCCTCCCTTAAAATTAACTACTGCAATCTTGAATGGAGATTTATTATACATAAGTAGGTATTTTAATGGTGAAATTGGAATATTTCAAATGCATTATAACGTAGTGATAATTGTTGGGAAATCGCGTGGCGCTGTACAATTTACCATACACAAAAGGCGAGAGCGTTAAAATCCTCCTACCCCTTTTAGGAATCTTGGCAGCTGTGCTCATACTCACGGTGCTGAAAACGGCCTATTCGTGCGGTGAAACGACCCTCAAGGAGGCTAAAAGGGAGGTGGAGCGATACAGAGAGCTTGCAAAGGAGGATCCGGACAGGTACATGCCGAAACTGGCCAAGGCCCTTGAGAGGCTGGGGAGAGGGTACTCCGACTTAGGCCATTACGGAGAGGCGCTAAAATACACACGGGAGGCCGTTGAAATCTACAGGGAACTCGCCAAGAGGGGCCCTAACAGGCACCTATCGCAGTTGGTTAAGGCCGCCCTTCTGGAGGTCTATATTCTCATCAACACCAAGGAAGTGGATAACTGCGGCAGGGCCAAAGAGCTTTTGGCGGAGGTGGATAGCCTGTTAAAACCCCATTACACCTACGATCCGGAGCGTTGGCATGAGCCCATGGTGTCAGTAGTGGTCGTTAGGGAGATGTTTCCGGTATTGTGTCCTATGGGAGAGTGATAAGCCGGCTAAAAAGACCCCCTTGCACTTCGGGTAGGTGGTGCTGTACAATACCCAACCTATGAGAGATAAACTGCTCTCCCTTGCTCTCTTAGGCTTTGTCCTATTCGGACTGGGATGCCCACAGGGGGCGAATAGCCAGACGGCGGATAATGGCCAAGCGGCCTATGCTCCAAGCCCGCAGAATCTTGACG
>JAADCY010000029.1 GCA_013154205.1 Thermoproteota archaeon
AGTTGTAGCCAAACCAAGTCTAAACACCAATCAAACACCACCTCTCCAAATAATAGATAGTACTATAGGAGTACAAATACAGTGTAGTTCCCCATAAGTATATGGGAGATCACTATGGCTTTGAAAGAATATGAGAGAATGGTGTACGCAATAATAGAAGCAATAAAACAAGGAGAACATGTAAAGCCTATACAGGAGGCTATAAGGAGGGTAATGAACAAGTATAAGATACAGGGCACACGCTTCGATAGACGTGCATCAGGAATAATCTATGGTGTGTTCAGAAACCAAGGGCTAATTGATAGGATCATAGAATCAATAGCAGGTGTAAGAACTGATGAAATTGATAGTGATGCACGCGCGGTGTTAAGACTAGTAACGTACACGGTACAACTAGACCCTAGGGCTGGCCATAGCATCAAACACACATTCATAAGGTATGCTAAAAAATATCTTGCAAGAAAAGGTAGAGATGATACACTGAAATTAATTGATACCATTACAAGAAATAAGTGGAAGCCGATCAGCGAAGAAGACAAGATAATAATTAATTATAGGATATCGCCACAACTATATCGAGCGTTGAAACATAGCTTCGATCTCCTAGGAGAGAATTTAGAGGCTTTCCTATCATCAACATATAAGCAGTACACCAAAACCTTCAGAGTAAATTCTTTGAAAGCAAGTAGAAACGCTGTACTGGAGTACCTTAGGAGAGCAGGCTACGAGGTCAGGCCGGGGAACTACAGTCCTAGTGCGATCATAGTGAGCGGATCACTCGATAAGGAACTCGTCAAACTAATAGAGACAGGAATCCTCACACCGCAGGACGAGTCGAGTATGGTGGCGGTCGAACTGCTTGATCCAAAGCCTGGAACCAGTATAGCGGACCTATGCGCGGCGCCCGGCGGGAAAACCAGTTATTTAGCCGAATACACGCGTCTAAAATCCAGGATCCATAGCTTCGAGATATATAGTGATAGAGCTAAGCGGATGAGGAGGCTCCTGGAACGTACGGGAACCATAAAAGCTGTTACAATACATGTTGGAGACGCCAGGAGATCCCCCGAGGTACTCGGGGAGAAAAGTATGGATTACGTCCTAGTCGACCCTCCATGTAGTTCGACGGGAGCAATCGCGAGAAACCCCGATGTTAGGTGGAGATATAGAGAGGAAGATATAAAGCAAATAATTATTCTCCAGCAAGAACTTCTTGAAGCCGGATGGAGGTTGTTAAAGCCGGGTGGCAGGCTTCTCTATACTGTCTGTAGTGTCCTTGTCGATGAGGGTGAGTACGTGGTGAAACAGTTCTTGGAAAAACACGGTGATGCAGCACTAGTTAAGCTGGAAAAACCTTTCAAACAATCACCACTACTACCGGGTACTATGAGAGCTTATCCTCATCTCCATGGCACTATAGGGTTTTACTACGCATTACTCGAGAAGAAGTAGTGGTCAGCAGAGGCCAAGGCCTTCCCCATCAATAGGGACAGGCCGGCCTCATCATCCCTCTAAGCCTAGGTGTTGATCATCACGAATCAGCTACTAGCCGTTCAGCATTCATAGTGAACATTTTGGGAAAAATAGTGTTAATTATTTATGCGTTAAACGGTTTTTAGAACACTGATCTAAGTAGACCTCCATCTATCGGTATGGATGCCCCATTGATATACGAAGCATACCTACTTATAAGGAAGGCTACGAGATAACCTACCTCCTCGGGTTTACCGATTCTCCCTAAAGGTACTTCTTTGACCATATCATTTATCACTTCATCAATACTCTTACCTGTTCTCGAGGCCTTATCCGACGCAATCTCCTTTATCCTATCAGTATAAATATAGCCTGGAAGAACAGCGTTCACTCTAACATTCTTCCTTCCCAGCTCTCTAGCCAGTGTCTTGACGAGGCCATGTACACTTATCCTTAAAGTATTAGACAACGCTATGGTTTCGATAGGTTCTCTCACAGCCACGCTTGTAACATAAGTGATAGAAGGGTTTGCTGACTCCACGATGTAGGGTAGAGAATAGTATGTTAGCCAAACAGCGCTCATTATGAGTAATCTAACTCCGTACTCCCAGTCATCGAGCTCCAGGTCTTGGAATCTACCGGGTCTCGGCGGGCCAGTGACATAGACTAATGCGTCAAGCCCACCTAGCCTATCAACAGTTTCCTTCACTAGTCTCTCTATATCTTCACGCCTTGTGAGATCGGCTTGAACAGCGTATGCCTCTCCCGACCCAATACTGTTTAGTTCATGAAGAGCCCTGTAGAGTCTCTCCCTGTTTCTCGATGAGATAACTACTTTAGCTCCCTCCCTCACGAGTACCTTAGCAATACCGAATCCTATGCCTCTACTCGACGCTGTTACTAAGACTCTCATACCCTCAATATCAAACAATTCTCTGGACACCTCCTAGAATAATTGATTACAAATAAATTGTTGGTTTTCAGTGATAATAATACTGATGAGTGATTGCCCGCATAGCCGAGCCGAGAAGGCCGTGAGGAAGTGGGCCCTTAACCGATAATATGCATCGCCGTAAGGGAGAGATTTTGACGAGTAAGTACTTAATGATAATATTGTTACTGCTAATACTTCTGGGGAGTATTGTCGAGGCAGGGGTATATGACTATAATCATGAAAACACCAATGTAACTATACAATCACCTACCTACTTATATCGTGGCTCTTTCAGAATAATATATTCAGGCAGACCCCTTGTGCCTGTTCTATTAGGTCTTACATCACCCAAGGGATTCGAGATAAGCTTGAAATATAGATTACTTATTGGCCCGTTATCAGAAGAATTAACGCATCCGGTAAAAGTATTACTAATAAATGTAAGCATCATAAAGACAGTTGGTATATCAAGAAAAACGATGAATAAAATGGTATCGCTTCTTTATAATAAAATATATGTTAGCAATAGAGAATTACTTCCTCTTATATTGCAACTCACAAATATGTCTGGAACTATGAAGATAAAACTTGTATCAAAACCATTTATCTGGCCAGAATGGGTTACGAAACCTAATGCAACCGTAATAGCCTATTATAAAAACGTGTATTGTATTGAAACGCGTTATTCCTACATTATCCGCAAGGACAATGTAATTGAGAAATTTATCTATGCTTCTTACCGGGACATATTGTCAGGAACCCCTCTATATGAGTACTATATGTATTATCAAAAAGACAATGAGAACAATACAAATCTGCTCGTTGAGTCAGAGGTAGAAATAGTATCTGATTCTCCGGATTTTGGCGCCCATTATTCTGAAGGCTTGATAATAGAGTATGAAAAACCTAAGATCATAGGTAAAATATCCCTGCTCTCATCGAAGCCTTTCAATATTACAGTTAAGCATCACAATGACCGATTAGAGATCTATTTAAAAACATCCTACGCTTCGCCTTTAAGAATAGTTGTTGAAACCGAGAACTTAACTGGAAACAAGCCTGTTTACCCACACTATACCTTGACGCTCTCCTTAAGGAATGGGACAAGCACTAATATTGATTATTGTCGTAGGATAGTGTCCTCAAACTATTATGTCCTAATATCTAAACCAGTATCAATGGGTGAGGTAGAACATATAACATTATTAGCGCATCTAAACAATACCAAGATAAAGATCGTGAGAAACCTCGACTTAACATTTATCATACATAAACGTACAACGGCAACAACTACTCTACAAATTATTCTTGTGAATATAGCATTGGTTGTTGCAATAGTCTTGGCAGCATATCTTATAACATTACTGATAGAGAAAATATAAGGTGAAACTATATGATGCGTAGAGCTAATCAGTCCTATCACAGGGTTTTAGCTTCTTCTAGATTGATCGCAATAATCTCCGTAATAGTTCCATACATAGCTATAATCTTATCTATATCACGTGCACCCTGGTTCAATATATGGATGAACGCACTCAGTGATCTAGGGAATATGAAGCACCTGTCATCCGCACCAATATTTAACTCGGGACTAGCAATTGGCGGTTATCTCCTAGGATTGGCATCCATATTGTCTCGGGGAATTAAATTAGTTGATAAAATACTTTTGTGTATAGCCGGTATTATGCTAATATTAATAGGTGTATTAAATGAATCCTATGGAATAATTCATTTCATGGTATCGGTAGCGTTCTTCCTATCCATTATAGCCTATTTAACCGCGTACGGATATGTGTATATTAGTATGCCTGCATTCATAATAGCAGTATTTGATGTGTTCATATGGGCCCTTCATTTCTCTATCTACTACCCGCCGGGTGCGGCAATACCAGAACTGATCTCCAGCATTTCATTTATACCATTCTTCCTTAAAGAAGCCTTAACCAGTAATGTATGATTATCTCGGCGAACTAGAATCTATATTTGTATCGAAAAACACTTATGAATTATATTCTACAGTACAATGTATGGGTTACAACCTTTCTCTTTCCTCGCTGTACTTCTCAATAGGCAGCTTCATCTTCATACCTATAAATGTCAGCACCGCTCCAAGCAGTGCCATAAACAGTATTATTCCCCATACGGCCGCTACGCTGTGTACAGCCACAGATGTCATAGGTCCCACGAGTGCCGCGGAGTTCGAGATCAGGCCTAACGCGTAGCCAGCTCTTATAGCGAGATCCTCCGGATATGCTGTGGAGGGCGCTGACCAGAACGTGGGCCCTGTACCCTGGATCATAGCTACTAGGACTAGTCCTAGCAGTAGTACTGCGACATTATGTGAGTTCATTACAATTAGTACTCCGATGAAAGTTATTATGAAGCAGAAGAGCTGTACTGACGCGAAGGTATTGAACATATTACGTGGTGTTCCCGTTCTACGCTTAGCGAGCACATAAGCTACACCGCCTATGATTATTGACCATGTTAGATAAGATGCTTCTAGCACTGTCGACGATAACTTGTTAACACTACCGGGTGCACCCATGCTCTCCACTATGAAGGAGATCAGCGGTGCTAGAGTAAATATTATCCAGATCGCTGGGAAGAATGAGAATCCCCATAGTAGCGTGAACGGATCTCTCCACACGCTCACTTTTCTCTTAGTCTTCACCTCTTCTTTATGTACTGGTAGTGCATCGCGTGGTGTGAGGCCTATCCAGATTATCGCTGCAATCAGCATTGCTATGCCGAACAATACATATGTTGCTCTCCAGCCAATACTAACCGCTAGTAATGGTCCAATACTCGAACCTATAAGGCCGCCTACGAATATTCCGGATAATATTATTCCAAGCGCTAATGGCCTCGCTTCGGCGAACAATAGTCCAACTTGCGATGAGAATATTGGCAGTGCCATCATCACCATTCCCTGTATGAATCTTAGTACCACTACTTCCCAAGGATTAACAGCATATGGTATGAGAAACTGTGGTATCGAAGCTAGCACAGCTGCTATGAATACTGTTTTCCTGGGATGCATTTCGGTGAATTTCGAGTGACCAATAAAGAATGCGGCGAAGATACCAGCGCTATAGACTGCCGATGCTAGCCATTCAGTGAATTTATTGAGGCCTATTGAGCTTGACACATATGTGCTTAGAGCAGCAAACAATGTTAGTGCGCTGAAGTTAACGCTCATGAACAGCAGATCTAAGCCGACGATCAATCCCTTGGGTCTCGCCATACCGATCTACCCCTGCTTACAACTCTATTATGCACTTACAATACGGATTCAATGATTCCGGTTACCAATTAATTGAAGAAGTACAAATAAAATCTTGATGGAGAATGAATTATTTATTTTCCTTCTTGGGCTCGATCTTTTTATGTTCTTTCTTCAGCCATTCTTCTTTCTCTTCAGGCCTAACCAAGTGTATATCCACAGGGTATTTTCTTAGGTGTGGCTTCTTCTGTTTTAGTTCTAACTTCTTTCTAAGTCTCTCTTTCTTATCCGGCGGTACATTCTTACTTACAACCATGACGTCTACATCATGGGATCTATGGATCTCTCCCCTGGCAATACTACCTATAATGTATATCTCAGCATCTCTAAACTCGTCAAGGATCTCCTCTATTATATGGTGAATCCATTCGTACCAGCTCCTTATGTGTTTCTCACGCTTCTCAAGGTCTGGATCGATATACTTTGAGATCTTTCTACCTGTTGTACGGCGAATAGCGTATTCGATTAGGAACGAGAACACCACTAGGAGTATGAACACTGATAACTTCATGGGTGCTAGCTGGATCATTCTAAGGATCAATAATCCCAGTGCAAACAATGTTGCAAGGCCGCCGAGAAGAGTAATATACTTGTTCGCACCGGTCTCTCTTCTCAGCTTATAAGCGGCAAAATTAACCATCATGAAGATCGTTAAGAATCCACCGCTGCCAGCCGCGCTTATCGCTTCAAGGCTCGTAGTATTAACCATTATAACGCTGAGAATGCTTATTAGGATTAAGCCTTCATACGCGTTCCTCCAGACCTTCTTCTCCACTATTTTGGGTAGCTGTCCGTATTTAGCAACGATATAGCTGGCTCTCGCCGTGCCGTAGAGTGTAGCGTTAATTGCGCTACTCGTTGAAGCGAGCGCTGCCGCCACGATCAATAGGAAGCCGAGTTCGCCTAGAGCAGGTTTGGCAGCCATGGCGAGGGCATAGTCTCTAGCAACAGCTACTTGTTGAGGAGTGAGAGTTCCCGCTGTAACAATAGCTACTAATACATATATTGTCGTGACAAATATTACTGCTGAAATAAATGCCTTGGGGAGCACCTTTATGTCCCTGACATCTTTTGCCGTATTAGCTATGAGCTCGAAGCCCTCGTAGGCCAGGAATATGATCATGCCGCCAGCTATAATGTTTACGGGGCCCGGCCAATTAGACGGTGATAGTCTTCCCCAGTTAACAAATGAAAGGCCGGCTCCAACTACCAGTACTAGTATTGCAACTTTGAATAATACAAGCGCATCTTCTGTGCGCCCAGTTATGACCGCTCCTAATGCATTAACGATTGTAAAGATGACTATAGCCAGTGTTGCTAGTAGGTGTTTGACAAAAACGGAGCCCCCGAGGACACTTGCTCCATAGCTTCCGAAAGCATAGCTGTAAAGAGAAATCATTACTATGTAGCTTGCTAATAACATTATGTTTAGACCGCCGGAAAATATGCCGTTACCATACGCTCTTACAAGATACTCTATAGTGCCTCCTTCGCTTGGATATCTTATTGATAGCTTTGAATACGAGTAGGCCGTAGCTAGCGCTATCAGACCAGCTATTAGGAACGCGATCGGAGCGGCCGTGCCGGCCAGCTGGAGGCTGAGGCCGAGGACAGCGAAGATTCCTCCACCGATCATACCGCCGACTCCAATACTAAAAGCCTCGGTGAACCCTATGGATTCCTTCTTAGACAATAATACTACACCCTATAACCCCGTATTGTCTAAGAGTATTATGTAGATCATAGGAATAAATACTAGTTTCGCATAGTAAAGTTTTGGTTTTTGTAACGAGATGGTTATCATGAACGTTCTTAATATAATCGGGTATATTGGGCTGATCTTTGGAGTAGTTATGTCGGTTAAAACAGGCAGGGATTTTGCACGCAGGAAACATGATCTTGATCTATTTAAAGAAGTAGGCGTTCATCCTGTATTTAGCAAATTTACGTATTTTCTATTCTTATTCATTGTATTGTGGAATATATTCTTCGTTGCCATGACTAAGTTAATGGGGTTTTCAATAAACGTTATAATGTCAATGTTTAACATCTACAGCGCAATAATAGGATTCCTATACACAACTGTTATTATGATTATGTCTTTTCTGATCTTCAAACACAAGTACAAGAATATAAATAGACCCCTAACAAGAGAGGGTAAACTCCTATGTGTATCAATCAGTAAGGCGGGAAAATTATTAAGGAACAAAAGTTTTGAGTGCTAGTACGATTTTCTTTTGATATTATGAGTAAACAATAAGGCTATGATCATCGGTGTAACTATAACGATCATACCCGTATTGATTAATCCCAGTAAATACATCTTTCCCAAGCTGTCTAATACATATCCTGCTATCATAGATCCCAGCATACTTCCCAGATTACCCGTTGTATTTAATAATCCGATGCCTGTGCCGGCCCTTGATTTTATCGATACGGCTAGTTTCCTGGTAATGGGTATAGTGCTCGAACTACCTGCTAGGGCCAGCAACAATCCTAGTACAGCGATCGAGTCATTTCTCAAAGCCAGTAATATTCCTCCGACAACACCTGTTAAGATAGCCATTCTGAGAGCTAGGTAGCTATCCTTCTTATCTGAAAACCAGCTAATAATATAGTTTATAGGCAGTACGATCAGGCCAGCTATACCTACGATCATTGGAGCAGTTGATTCAGAGAATCCTTGAAAGACATATAGATAAACATATATGAGATCACCTTTTAGAAATGAGCCGAACATACTGCTTGTAAAGACGATTAATAATAAGGGTAATATAACAAATATAGTATTAATTACTCTTCCTGGTTCATTGATTCTAGAATTTTTCTTATTCTTACCAGAAACTATCGTTACAGTTTCTCCAAGCAGGAGTTTTGAGCTGAGCACTTGTATGCCTGAGATGAGAAATAGTACTGATGAGATACCCAAGATATAGCTGAGAGACCGGCTTGTGAGAAATGAATAAACAGTGTTTCCTGTGAAAGAACCGAGTGCTCCCAGTATGAAATACACCGAGTATACACGGCCTCTAATACTTTTCCTAACCAGCAGTCCTAGGACGGCCTGTATAGGAACCCATGCAAAACCGTTTAGAACACCTTGTAGGAATCTCAGAAAAAGAAGCCATGGTAAACTAGCTATGTACGGATATAGTTCTACGACAATAGCGTTTAGAACAAACCCAGTTGCTGATAGAAATAATATCTTTGTCTTTATCTTATCCGTGAGAGCGCCTGCCAAGATGGCTGTGGTTGCTCTTGCAATGAAAAAAGAAGATGTCAACATACCTATACCTAGCATTGACGCTTCAAGTATGTTTTTAGCGTAAAAAGCCACTGCAGGCATACTGAGTTTGAACGCGAATGTTCCTGTATAAGCAGTTATTATAAATAGTACTACCGCTAACTTGTAGCGATCCAATCATCGATACCCTAATACCTCTTTCTAGGCATCAAGCCTTTCGATCGGTATAATATTTCTTTAGGAATGTAATCATTGGTACGACGAGCCTCAATAGATCGTCGGTGGATACTAGCATATGGCCAAGGCCCGGATAGATGTGTGCCTCGAATAGTTTCTGTGATTCCATGAGCTTCTCCATGAATCTCATCACGGGTTTTAGCGGTGTCCTAGTATCGTTGGATGCGTGAATAATACATAGTGGGCAAACTAGTCTATCAGCATACTTTATAGGTGATCTATCGCTCAGCAAGTCCGGCCTATAGCCGTCGAAGAGTATTTCTATGAATTTCTTAAATAGTGCATCGCTGAGCATGTATTGTTCTTGCCAATCAGTAATTCCTGCCCCGGCAACTCCCGCTTTCCATAGTTCAGGGTATTTTGTTGTGGCGAGATAAGTCATGTATCCTCCATAGCTATAGCCAGCTATAGCCACATCAGAAGCAATACCTTCATTTATAACATACTTAGCGACGGAGACAATATCCTCTAAATCCTTACCGCCAGGATCGCCTATGTCTAGTAAGCGATATTTTTCGCCATAACCAGTTGAACCCCTGTAGTTAGGTGCTATGACATGGTATCCCGAGACAATTATTGATGCTATTATCGGTGACCATGCATCAGGTACTTCCCACCAAGGACCTCCATGCACGTATATAACCGTGGGCCCTGGCTTACTGGTTTTCCTTGATTCAACAATATAGGTCGGAACAGGTATTCCGTCCACTGATCTTATTTTTACGAAATATCTTTCTCCAAATGCCTCTCTCAGCTCGTCTGGTAATTTGCTTGTTAATACCTCCGCAAAGCCACCCTCTGTACTCTTATGGATCTTATGGGGTTCTATCAAGGATGACATTGCGTAATATATAGTATTGTTAATTATTGCCAAACTACCTGAGATCAAGCCTTGAGGAGTAGGGATTCTTTTACCATCTACGAATACCTGTGTTCTACCGTTCTTTTTAGCGACCACATAGATCTTATTATTTCTACAATCATAGAAAGTGTGCTCTACTGGTTTGAAATCGTTGTAATCATTATATTTGAATACTAATTCCTCAGGCTCCTCGGAGAGTTCAGTATCTATTGTGTAGAGTTTCTTCCTATCAAGATCTTCGTAGTTTGACTCGAATAAGATCTTACCGTTACAGAAAATAGGTTTTTCATTAATACTGCCTTTCCGTGGAGTATACGCTCTGAACTCATCTTTTCGAATATCGTATACGAATATTTCAGAGGATCTGGGGTCTCCTGATAACATTCCATACCCTATGACGTATCTGTCATTAACATCGGACACGTCTATGTATATATCGAGTTCTCTTTTTCTCAATATTTTGCCATCCTTAAATATGATCAAATAGAGTTTCTTCTGCGTTGCGCCTGTTAACGCTATGCTTCTACCATCCCATGCCAGACTAAATACTCTCATAGGTTCTATTTCTTCGATGCAAGACTCTCTCCGCTCATCAATATCCACGATACAGATTCTATGAAGCTCTCTTCCCTCAGCTGCATCATACGTGTATACTATCTTGGTCGACTCGTTCCTTCTAGGAACAGTGGCGATCACCGGTGGATGAGCTGTTATAGGAGTATTCTTCTTCTCGACGGGATCGTAAACCCATGTCCTCCGTAATCCATCCCTGTTGCTCACATATACTATTTTGCCGGAAGCATCACCGATTACACTGTAATAAGGTATACTAGCCACCTTCTCGATAAGGCTTACAAGATTAGAGATACCCAAGGCTACCACTCAAGATATGTTTAACTATACATTATTGAGAAAAATTGTTAAAAGTAGTACTTAATCTATTCCGGTGTAATAATTGATGATAAATAGGGAAAAACTCCGCATGATAATAACGCTTTTGCTTCTCCCTCCTTTTACAGCGGAGGTTCTTACAGGCTCTACGAGCCTATGGTCATTCATTAATCCATTCAACTTATTAATCCTAGTATGTCTGTACGGGCTTGGAGCAATTATTATCAGAGAATGCGGGTTGAAATATAGTTTAAAGTACGGCTCGTTCATAATTTTTGGATTCGTATACGGCATTATTGAGGAGGGTATTGCTGTAAAATCCTTCTTCAACCCAGGGTGGAAGGATCTCGGGATATTTGGAGAGTATGGTAGATGGATCGGTGTTAACTGGGTCTGGAGTATTTACCTCACAGTTTTTCACGGGGTTTTCAGTATTTTTGCCCCAATAATTTTGTCTGAAGCACTGTATCCATCGTTTTCTAGGCGTAGACTAGTAAAGGGTAGAACATTATTATTCGTGCTAGTAGTATTTGGTGCTGATATACTGGTTATTAATGCCCTTACTGATTACACAATAAGTATCACTAATTATCTAGCCATGATAATAATTGCTACGTTACTGGTGATCGTAGCTCTAAGTACTCGTTATAAACTAAGCAAATATCATGGTATGGGAGCAATAAGGTATGCTCTATATTGGGGTCTATGGAGCACATTATTTTTCGTATGTTTCTACATAGTATCGGCGATCATAAGCTATCCAATAATACCGTTTATTATGGGAATAATCATTGGAATAACTGCTGTAAAGCTTGGAGATATACTGGATAACATCAACGATAACGCAATACTAGCACGTTATTTATCATACACCGCTATAATCTCGCCGATATTATTCATTGACATTATCAGGGCATCCGAACCGAACTACGAGAGGATGGCTACATTGATAATTGTATTCGTTTTTCTACTCGTATCTTACACGAAAATCTCAAAGCACCGAATATATCTATAGATATTCAATTGTAGCAATAATTGGAGAGAAAACCATGTATTTAAAACTTCGAGGAACAATGTGGAGATGCAGATCGGCACTCCTAATGCTGTCAATGATAGTTCTTACATTATTATTGGCGCCGTCATTAGTAGGCGATGATACTGGATGGGAGAAAACATCAAATTATATCCCATTGCTTAGCGATGAAAAACTTAGATCATTTCTCGAAAAGCAATATGTGCCACAAGCAGGTCTTTTACGAGCCGCTACAATGGTTAGTCCAGATAATACAACGATCTATGTCGCCAACGATAACGTATTAGCTGCTAGAGCCTTAGCCGTTTTAGGATCACCGTTAGCTGAAAATGTAATGAGAATCCTATACAATAACTTTAGTGGCGGATGGAACGGTAAGATCGATATTCTTCTGTGTAAAGATATTCCTGACAAGTTCTATAAGCCGGAGAAAGAAGTCATGGGAAGAATTGATAGTTACATCATAGTATACGAGAAAATGAATACCTCGGTAGTTATCACTGACTGGTACGATTACGCTGATTTACTCGTATATCATGCCCTAGATAAATTATTACAAGGCTCTAGATCCGAGGCTGAGAAAGCATTCCTTAATCTAACGAGGATGTGGGATGGCTATGGTTTCAGAGATAAGGCGTTCAACGGTGTATACGCAGTGTATAAGTGTGCTCTCTTCGTCTATCTCTACAGGGCACTGGAAGCTGCTGGTTCAACCATAATCTACGATTATCAAGATATCTATGATAAATGCTTGGAGATAATAGCCAAGGCACAAGATCCCATTAAAGGCGGTATCCACACAGATTACCGTGTCGTCAACGGGAAAATAGTCATTCAAGGCGATATGAACACCGAGACAACAAGCATAGTGGTCCTAGCACTATACAGCAATTATCCTGAATGGATTTGTTTGAATACTATAAGATATGATAATGATATGTTATTGTTACCGAAAATAATGATTGCAATATTATTGGCTACAAGCCTATTTTTCAAGAAAAAAATAAGTAGATATGCAAGGAAGCATTATCAGCTGCTTATATCAATTATAGCGGGCCCGCCGGGATTTGAACCCGGGGTCTCCGGCTCCGAAGGCCGGCGCCTTAGTCCTGGCTAGGCTACGGGCCCTTGCTGGCCGTGTATTTTGTGATTGTTTGTTGCCTATTTCTATGTTTTTGCTCGGATTAATAGCCCGGTCATCATTTGTTCAGTCCCGTGACTCCGTCGTCATCGCATGTATGTTTTTCTCTGTCTCTATGTTTATTAGAGTATTCTATCTTCTATGCTTTTACTGTACATGTTTTTTATTAGAAGAAATGTTTTGCTTGTATGAAGAGTAAACACTCTATGATAGAATATTGGGGAACGCTTATTATCTGACGAGAGCCCTACATTTTCTATTTGAACAACATGTCCTGGTGATCTAATTGTATGGATGGGGAGGTAAAGTAATCTATGTTGACCTGACCAGGGAAAAAGTCGTAGTACAGCCTCTCAGCGAAACCGAAGCGAAAATGTATCTCGGCGGAAGAGGCCTAAACTCCTATAGGCTCTTCAAAATGGTGAAGCCGGGAATAGACCCGCTAAGCCCCGAGAACGTACTATGCCTCGCTAACGGTGTACTAGCAGGTACAGCACTACCAATGACGAGCAGGACCGAGATAAGCAGCTTATCTCCTCTTTCAGGAATACTCGGTGATGGCAACGCGGGAGGAGAGTTCTCAGCAATCCTAAAGCACGCAGGCTACGACCAGATAGTGATCACTGGGAGGGCGAGCAAGCCCAAATATATATGGATAGAGGACGACACGGTAGAGATCAGAGATGCCAGTGATCTATGGGGATTAAAGGTCAGCGAAATGGTTGATACACTAAGAGACATACATGGCGACGACATAGCCGTTGCAGGAATAGGCCCAGCCGGCGAGCACCTAGTACGATTCGCGACAACTATGATCGACAAGTACCACAGCGGAGCACGCGGAACAGGAGCCGTATGGGGTTCTAAGAACCTCAAAGCAATCGCTGTTAGAGGCACTAAAGGCGTAGAGATAGCTGATCCCGAGACATTCTTCAAGCTAGCCAAAGAAGACGAGGAATGGTTCAAGAAGAACGAATTCGTCAAGAAAATATATAGCGTGATAGGAACACACTACGGCCTCCTAGCATGGTATCCCGGGTGGAAATACTTCGAGAAATACCTAGGCCCCGAAGAACTACCAGAGGGTATAAGGCCTGTCGACCTAGCAAAATACGAGGTCGGCAGAACACAGTGTTTCAGCTGCCCAGTGTCATGTAAGGACGTGTACAAACTGCCGAAATGGAATGAGTACGGCGTATCAAGCGAGTTCGAATCAATATACGCCCTAGGAGCGAACAATGCTATTACAGATACAGAGGCTATCCTGAAGATGGAGCAGATGGCCGACGAGTACGGTATGGATGTAATCACACTTGGCGATACACTAGCAATGGCGAAATTCCTCTACGAAAAAGGGATCATAACAGACACCGATACAGGCGGCATACCCCTAAGGTGGGGTGATGCCGAGACACAGATCAAGCTCATAGAGATGATAGCATACAGAGAAGGATTTGGGAACAAACTAGCAGAAGGATACAGGAACTTTGCGAAGATAATCGGTCCCGAAGCACTAAAGTATAGTTACGACGTCAAAGGCCTAAGCAGGGGCTGGTACCACGTAGACTTTATGAACGGTATCTTCACACTAGCCCATGCAACATCGACAAGAGGAGCAGACCACCTACGTGGAAGAAGCTGGGCATACTGGGAGAACGATAGAAACATGGATCCAGAGCTACCACTAAAGCTCTTAGAGG
>JAADCY010000072.1 GCA_013154205.1 Thermoproteota archaeon
CTGTAAAAACAAGTAATGATATTTATTTCTGGCTAATAGACAAGCTTATTCCTGGATGATGTTGAGAGTTCATTGGCCGAGGCCTTAGGGGGCTGGGGCCTATGATGTATTCAGCGGCGACTGACATTATCTCTTCATGGATGAACCTCTTAAACCTCATATAATTATTCATAGATATACGGGGGCGGGACTATGTCGATAGAGATCAGGGTTGAAAGGCCTAAGAGGATCGGGGCGCACAGCCATATAAGAGGGCTTGGTCTAGACGAGAACGGTAGAGCGATCAAGGTCGCAGATGGTCTAGTGGGTCAGCTGAGGGCTCGTGAAGCAGCTGGAATAGTTGTGAAAATGATAAAGGAGGGAAGAATAGCTGGACGCGGCATATTATTTGTTGGCCCCCCAGGCACGGGTAAGACGGCTCTGGCGATAGCGATCGCGAGAGAGCTAGGTGAAGACACACCCTTTGTAGCTATGAGTGGCTCAGAGATCTATAGTAGTGAGAAGAAGAAAACAGAGATTCTAATGGAGGCTCTCCGCAGAGCTATCGGCGTACGTGTTAGAGAGGAGAGAACGGTCTATGAGGGAGTAGTGACATCGATCAAGATCAGGAGGCGTAGACACCCTCTTGTACCTTATATGGCTGTGCCTGCTGAGACAAGGATCACTCTACGTACAAAAGACGAAGAATTAACTCTGACTGTCGGCGAGGAGATCACCAGACAGATAATAGAGCTCGGTATTAAGAAAGGTGATCTAATATGGATAGATGCTGAGACGGGGAGAGTGTATAGGGTAGGCCGTGTTAAAGGCGTAGAATCCGCTAGGTACTACGATATAGAAACCTACAAATACGTCGATATGCCCAGCGGTCCTGTTAAGAAGAGGAAAGAAATCGTTCGAACCTTCAGCATACACGATCTAGATGTCGCTGTTGCTTCACAGAGAGCACTGATCAGCTTCTTCACACTAGGTGTTGAGAGAGAAATACCGCCGGAGGTAAGGAAAGAAGTTGATGAGATGATCAAGAAATGGGTGGATGAAAAGAAGGCCGAGCTAGTTCCCGGAGTACTGTTTATTGACGATGCCCACATGCTCGATATTGAGGCGTTTAGCTTCCTATCAAGGGCTATGGAGAGCGAGTTCTCACCAATAATAATACTAGCAACCAATAGGGGCATAGCCAAGATTAGAGGCACCGATCTAGAATCGCCCCATGGTATGCCATTGGATCTGCTCGATAGACTACTGATCATACCCACTAGGCCATATGAACCCGACGAAATAAGGGAGATTATACGGATACGTGCAAACGAGGAAGGCATAAAACTCGATGAAGGAGCATTAGAAGAACTTGTCGCTGTAGGAAGTAGGGCGAGCCTAAGATACGCTGTACAGCTCCTAGAACCCGCCCGTATAATTGCTGAGAGAAAAGGCAGAGATATCGTTAAAGCCGAGGACGTTATAGAAGCGAGGGAGTTATTCATTGATCTAAAACAGAGTGTAAAGTATCTTAAGGAGTACGAAGAGAAGTTTCTAAAGTAGGGAATATGTGAAATGATTCGGAAGGCGGCCATTATTGAGAGAATCAGAAATAATCAAAAAACTACTGGAAATATACGAGAAAACCCCGAAACACGATGAAGGATATATTCTCGGCTCCATGACTACGCGTCCCGACAACATAGCCGTATACGCCTATAATCTTTTTATACACACAAACGCTGGAGACACAAGGATTTTTCCATCACTCGAATATTTTAGGAAAGAAATCATAGATTTCATGAAAAAACTATATGGTGAATGCACAGGCTTCATTACAAGCGGCGGGACAGAATCAAATATAATAGCTCTATATGTGGCTCGAGAGAAGACAGGTAGAAAACTAGTTATTGCACCGAAAACAGTGCATCATTCCATTATCTGGGCCGCCCACCTCCTGGGCATGAAAATAGTTTTTGCACCTGTCACTAGTAGTCATATCGTTGATATTAATAGTCTTCATGATATAGTCGAGAAGAGAAAAGATGAGGTAGCTGCTATTGTTGTCACGGCTGGTACTACAGAATGGGGATCAATAGATCCCGTAAGAGAAGTCTCGGAGATAGCGCGTCAATATAATATTTATCTACACGTTGACGCTGCTTATGGAGGATTATTCATTCCAGCACTTTACGAGAAAGGATACATTGACACTCATCTCAGGTTTTATGAGGGCGTAACGAGTATATCTGTTGATTTTCATAAAAACGGTTTATCCCCTATACCTTCGGGCTTAATACTCTTCAAAAACGAAGAATTGTTATCCTATGCTAGGAGAGAACTACCATATACGCTTGGAAAATACCAGTATGGTCTTCTAGGCACTAGGCCGGGCGGATCTATTGCGGCGATATGGGCTGTTATAAAGAAGTATGGTATCGATGGATATTCTAAGATTGCCTTGAGATGTATGAAAACAGCACTATATCTTTATAATAGACTAACAGAGTTTCAGGAAATCATTGTATGGAAGCCTATTTTACCAATAGTAGTTTTCAAAAGCAGACATATGTCTTCGGAAAAACTACTTGAAGAACTCGTTGGGCACGGCTATTATGTTTACCGAGCACCCAGCGTTGATGGACTTAGAATAGTTGTTATGCCTCATGTAACCACCGAACATATAGATAGGTTCATCAATACTCTTTCGGAGATCCTAGGAGAGAAAACCGAGTAAAATTATTATTGTTAACAATGCTGTTGTCGCTGCTAATCCGAGCATATTGTAGGCTATTATGCGGTTTCTGGATGCAAGATAAATGTCTAGATAATATATAAGTAATGGATACATAGCGATAGTACTTATAACACCTATTAACGTAGATCCCATTATCACAAGGTTTTCCAACATGTTATGCCCAACATAGATGATAATGCATGATAATATGAACATAAACGCTACAATGGAGTAAAAGACTTGGCTGATTTCAGTAGTTCTTGCTTTTAGTACTCGGAGAGAACCCGATATGATTCTACCTACAGTGATGAAAATCGTTGACAATGCTAAAATAGTTGTTGATATGAGGCCTATTACGAGTAAGTATGAGTATAGACCCTGTGATGTAAGGGTTAATGCACCAATAATATCGGTATGTAGACCCGTCATCGCAGCCACTCCACTTATTGATAGACTAATAACTATTGATATCAGTAAGGATAGTTTTAGGTCTCCGAGCTCGTCATCATCTTCTTGTACAAGCATTGAATATGGACTTGACGCTGCTCCCCAGAGAGCTATGATCATTATGAGTGATGGAATACTGTATGAGAAAAGATCAGTAGCAGGGTGATCTAGTATTGACACTATGAATGCTATGAAGTATATCATTAGAAATAAGGATAGTATTGCAAGGATTTTCTCGATATATTTACCGATTCGGTTATTGCCTGGTATGAGTGAGGATATCAATACTATTATTAATAAATAAGGTAGCCAGGAACCACCAAATATATTGCTTAGAAGTATCGAGATTATTATCGCATTTATTAATAGGACGAGCAATGAGCCGAAATATATTGCTACAAGGTATAGGACCCCTAATTTCCTCCTATGTGTTAATAAATATGAGGATGGTGTTGTGCCATAAAGTATTTTGGGGACAGTTATTGCTTCTTGTATGAAAATCATCGGAATTATACTTGCAATAACGAGTACTATACCTACGACTCCATATAGTCTCCCAAACAACATGTACATAAATACATTTGTGAGCTCTATACCTGATAAAACAGCTATGAAACCGGGTCCTAGGCTTTTCAATAGCTTACTCATACATGCCCCGTAAAACTATAACATATGTGTTAATTAAAAACGTAGGACTCATGCACTCATTATCTTCCAGAAATTATCCGCATTATCTCATTTATCTTCTTATCATCTAGTTCTCCCATAACAACTATTACACCGTTCCTACGCTTCAATGCATCTCTAGACATTGTTGTAATGGGTTTGTCAACCTTGTTTTCCAGTGTTTTCTTTCTGGCTCCTGCTTTGATCTTTGTATGGTTAAAGAGTAATGGTATCGCTAGTATTGTCATGTACGTTGTAATCATTATTATGCTGATCAGATCTGTCATTGGTGACACCATTAATTCTGCCGTATCCGGTATTCAAATCGGTTTTAACGGGGTTTTTAAAGAGGGGATGAGATATTAGCTGGATATATTAATGGTATATAAGTATTTCTACACTCGGGTAATACAGGATTAATCATAATAGTATCTCAAATACAAATTATAGGTTCATGGTGATTTAATGGTCAAGATCGGGCTGATATACAAGCAGTTAACACAGCGAGACATAAAGGTTCTCAATAGTATTGAGCGTGGCATGAAGAGATACGAGTATGTTCCTCTTGAGCTTATTGAAAAGTATTCAAAACTACCTGAAACGCATGTTGTACTCATACTGTCAAAACTACATAGACTGAAGCTTGTAAAACGAAAAACTATTTCCGGCTACAAGGCTTATCGCCTCACTTATCTGGGCTTGGATATGCTGGCTCTCAATACTCTTGTGCGTATGAATGTAGTGGAAGCGATTGGTGATAAGCTTGCAGTTGGAAAAGAAAGTGAGATCTTTAGAGCTTTGGCACCTGGAGGTAAACCTGTTGCTGTCAAGTTCATGAGAATAGGTCGGACCAGCTTCCATACGACGAGACGTGTTAGAGAATGGGCGGATAATCCTAGGCTTGACTGGTATAAACAGGCTAAGATTGCTGCTGAAAGAGAATTTAAAGCTACAAGAGAGATCTATCGTGAAGGCGGTAGTGTGCCCTCACCCATAGCTTATAACAGGCATGCAGTTGTAACCGAGTATGTTAGTGGGGTAGAGCTATACCGGAAGCCGGAGATAGAGGATCCGTATACGGTATTACTCCGGATTCTTGAAACAATACATATAGCATATGTTAAAGTAGGCATCATACATGGGGATTTGAGCGAGTATAATGTGCTGATCGATATATCTAGTAATACACCATATATTATAGACTGGCCTCAATACGTGTATAAAGAGCATCCTCAAGCAGAGGTATTATTGAGAAGAGATATAGAATATATAATCAGATTCTTCCGTAAGCAATACAAGGTGGAAGTAGAAATCAATAGAGCCCTCAAATATGTGCGGGGAGAAGATGAACAAATCCAATAACGAGAAGAAGACCATTATTGCGGGTGTAGATATTCTTCCAGGCTATAGTCCATCCTCATCTAATAAGCAGCCACACTATGCTCTCGTCTTCCTAAAGGACGGCGAGGTAATTGATAGCTATGATGACGTGAGCTTCGCACGTTTGATAAGGCTTTTATGGGAGTATAAGCCCGACATACTGGCTATCGACAATGTCTTCGAGCTGAAGGAAACCGTAAGTGAACTGTCAAAGCTCCTATCGCTTTTCCCGCCCAATACCAAGATAGTCCAGGTAACCGGGTGGGGTCCCGAAGCCGTTAATATCAAAACTGTTGCTAGAAACCTCGGTATAGAGGTCCATGGTAAACTATCTCCGCAGAAAACAGCCTATCTCGCAGCCATGATCGCATGGAAAGGTGGTGGCGCAACACTCCGCCTATTGGAGGAAAAGACAAAGATCATTGTTACTAAGGGTAGGAGTGTAAGCCATGGCGGTATGAGCTATAACAGGTTTATGAGAAGCATAAGAGCAGCTATCCTAGCCACGACTAAGGAGATAAAACGTATTCTAGATAAAAACAAGTTCGACTATGACGTGACGTTTAAGAAGAGCATGGGCGGTCTTGAAAGAAGCGTGTTCATTGTCTATGCACCGCGCGAGAAACTATATGGATTGATAAGGCCTGTTAAGAACAAAAGTGTACGAGTTATTATCAGACCGATATATAGGGAGAAAATAGTTCTAGAGACCCCCCGTAAAAAGACAGGGAAAAGCCGAGGTATAATTATAGGCCTCGATCCAGGCATATACACCGGTGTAGCAGCAATAGATCTAGATGGAACACCACTTATGACTTTCAGTTCTAAAAACCTTGACAGAGCAGACATACTTGGTATGGTCTCAGGGCTCGGAAGAGTCGTTATGGTGGCTACGGACGTATCTAAGCCTCCTGCAAACGTAAAGAAATTGGCAGCAACATTGAATGTCCAGCTCTATGTGCCCGACAGGGATCTATCTACTGAGGAGAAGCAGGAAATTGTTCGCGATATAAAAGCTAAGTATCCATGGATAGAGATCGACGACACACATGAACGAGATGCCTTAGCAGCAGCTTACAAAGCATATCTAACCATAAGGGATAAGATGATACAAGCCGAGGCAAAAGCCTCGGAGATGACTTTCCCCATAAACGTGGATCGTGTGAAGATAATGGTTGCTATGGGTGCCAGTATCGCGGAGGCTATAGAGCACGAGATAGAAAAGACGGTCTCAATGGTAAAAGAAGAAGTAAGGACGCCTAGGAAAGAACGTAGAAAAAAATCTATGGTTAATGAAAAGGAGTTAATGGATAAGATTGAAAATCTGACGAAAAAGATCAAGGTTCTGGAAGCAGAGAAACGGAGACTTATAGAGCAGCTTGATCTCTATAGGAAAAGAGTTGAGGAATTAGAGCTCGAACTAAGAACGATCAAGACGACCCATAGCGGTAGTGAAAAGCTTGCACGAAGAATCTACTTATTGGAACAGGAGAACAAGGACCTATCTGCTAGGTTGAAGAAAGCACTTGACGAATTGAGCCGGGTAAAGAATGAAAGAGATAGAATAGTTGAGCTGGCTAAGAAGATAGTTCATGGAAAATATCTAAATGTTCTCTCATCAGATGTATTCACGCCATCTTTGATCTCGATGGTTAGAAACAATGGTTATCCTCCAATAATCTATATACGTAATCCCGGCTCGCTTCTCGTTGAACACGCCTTATTGTTGAAGCAAGAAAGGATAGGATTGTTGATAGAGAAGCCTCACCGTATATATGACGAAATCCCTGTTCTTGATCTAAGCAGGTATGATCATGTGTTTCTTGGTGATGAATTATTCGTAGAGCCTAGAATTATAGATGATCTAGAGAAGGCGTGGGAAGAGATCAGGAGGAAGGAAGAGGAAGATAAATTTGTGAGACTTGTGAAACTTATTGAAGACTATAAGAGGGAGAGAATGAAGCGTTTAGGATTGAAAAAAGAGCCGAGTCTTTGGGAGTTTGATAATAAATAAAATACTTCTAATAGAGTGTTTCCTTGCCTTCGAGTATTAGGTTTGTTATTTTCGTTATGTTTGCGAGCTCCTCATCAGCAATTGCTGTTGCTTCGGACTTGATATGGGCAGGTATGTCGTCGGTGTTGTTCGGAGGTATTATCTTTATACTAGCCATGAGAGGCTTATCAATAGGTTTACCTATCTGGCTTAGAAGTTCTACATAGACGTCTCTCGCATAGTCGAGCTCATTGTATATTCTCTCAGCGATTCTCCTAGCTACAATATTGTAGATCTTACCCACGTGGTTGACAGGATTCTTGCCTGCAGTTGCCTCTAAGCTTATAGGCCTCATAGGCGGGATCAAGCCGTTTGCACGGTTTCCTCTACCGGTTGCTCCGTCATCGCCGTGCTCGGCGGATGTACCAGTAACTGTTAGGTAAACAACTCCTTTCTCGGGCATGTCGGCGGTGTTGACACAAACATTTACCGTGTAATCAGGAACTATTTTCGCAGCAAGATCGAGGACGTCGTTAACAATTTGTTCTTTGACACTGAGATATTCATCTAGGTCTTTTACGAGGGAATCTATTATAGCGGCTGCGATCGTGAGGACTATGTTCTTCTCTCTACGGAGACCCATAACCTTAATGTCCTCTCCAACTGCTGGGTTCTTCTTCTTGTACTCTGGAGAGTTTAGCAGTCTCTCAGTGTTGTAAACGAGTTTCTCCAGAGGTGATAACGGAGCGTATCCGACCCCGATGCTAGTATCGTTTGCGAGGGGAACCCCTGAGCCTGCCTCGAAAACGGAGACGAGGTCGGCGCTTCCTTTACGAACCTTGTAATCAATAATCACATGAACATCTGGATCTAGGAACCTCATGTTCTTCTTCAACCAGTTTCGTACAGCTTCAACAATAATGCTTCCATAGGGTATCTTGACTACGCCATCCTCTGTTTTGACCTCGGTTGTAGCTCTTCCGGCAACCACTATGTATATTGGTTCTAGCACTGTCCCGCCGCCGAACTTAGGGCTCGCCTGTCCTCCGACCAGTAGTGTCTTATCAAGATTGTGGTGGAGGATAACACCGAATTCTTTCAGGTAATATTTGCTGAGAAGCCTTGATGCTTCTTCACTGGCTGAGTCAGCTATATAGTCTGGATGACCGAGTCCCTTGCGCTCGACAAGCTCAACTTTCATGTCGGTTACACTTTCGAACTTTAATGCCTCAACGACAATGTTTCTTTCAACCATGTTAAACCACCATTGGCTTCTTGTCAAATACTTATGTTCTTAGAATTTTCTAGTATGTAGAAAGTAATTTTAAGTGTATTTATCCATCCCTTATTATTCCCACTCATTGAAATCCACATATCTTTATTGAACTATTACTCCGTCGTAATGCTTTCATTATTTACTTTTTTCTCACGGGCGGCTCTACCTTGCTCAGCTTTAATTATGCGGGACGGGCCAGGTATTCTATACATTATTTCATCCGTTGTTACTGAGAGGGTTGTCTCTGCTTTCTTCCTTAGACTAGCCATTATTTTCTCGGCTAACTCTTTGCCACGCATATCTCCAGGTATTAGTACTACATATGCAAGGCTGCGTTGCTCGACGAGGTGTTCAGGCCCAATAATTATTCTTTGATAAACACCATAGATAGGATCATCTATTTCCTCAACACCAAGTGCGAGTCTAAGCTCAACGGTTATGAATTGTTTCTTTCCATAAACCATGAATGCACCTTTTCCAAGATATTCTCCGCTCGGAGGAGTCTTTGATACTTGTTCTCCCTTAACCCAGAATACTTCTAGGGCTCCAATGCCTTCTCTCCATCCTCTCGAATAGCATGCTGCTATAACAGCAGCTTCCTCTATGCTTTTATAACTGGGTGTTCTCCCATTGGTTTTTATCACTGTGGCGGGGCCACCATGTATTTCTGCGTGTAAAAATATGTCTTCTGGAGACAAGTATTTTCTAACGATTGTCTCGTTTTGCCCTGCGTCTCTACCGCCTATGACTAGGAAGCCCTCGCTAGTGATTAACCAATGGTATTTCTCGTACCAGTATTTTGGACGTATGCCTTTCGACACTCTTGTCTCGATCCTTGTCCTCCTGGTTTCGAGCTCCTTAATCTTCTCCAGTAATTTCTCCGCTTCTATCTTGGCTCGTCTTGCTTTACCTTTTAGCTCACCGGCTTTTTTCCTCATTTCAAGGATGTTTTTCCAAGCATCAAGCCTTATATCAATCTCTACTGGCTCGCCCTGTACTTTAACAACGACTTTTCCCTCCCTAGGATTTACGGAGACTATTCCAGGACATTTTTTCCTTATTTTTCTCCAGCCAAGATTTTCTCTTGCATCGTTGATGCATTGGAGTAGTTTTTCGAATAATGGATAGTTTGCTTGGAGAACATCAGATATTCTTTCTAGTTTCTCAGCTTTCTCTCTGTACTTCTCAATAGTCTCTATGAGCTTTTCATACGATTTCTTAAGCCTGCTGATCTCATTCTTTATCTTGGACTCCTCTTGTTTCTCAATAACTTCTTTCTCATACTGTGAGAAGTAGGGGTCAAGTGCTTCGTCGAGAGTAGGCATTTCCTGTATGTTTGCATCATATATTTCGCTATATAGGATAGGCTTGTAAGCAGTGGCTAGTTCAAGGCTATCATCAATATATACTAGGTAACCTTTACCATTCAAAGCCTCATTGATTAGTTCTTCTAGCTTACGGCGCATGTTTTCTATATCGTTAATAGATATCATGTCTGGTTTCTCGGATTTCTTATCGTATAGTCCTGCACGAACCAGTATTTCCTCAGCGATGTAGCCTGGCAGCCCCCATCCTTTTACGATGCCTCGTACGAGATCTTTGCCCTTTAAGAGTAGTTTGTAGAGATCATTATTGCTCATTTCTAGGAGGCTGGGGCGATGGGGAGGTGGAACATAGGTGTTTCCGATCTTGATCTCTCTATCTCTGAGTTTTTCGAACCTGTTAGCATAGAGTATAGTATTGTCTTCATCAGTAACTACTAGGAAGCCCCTCGGTATTATTTCGTTGTATATATATAGTTTTTTATCACGGCAATCAATGCTTAACCTAACTATTCTCTCCCACCACGGCATATCTACTTCGTTTACACGGCATCCACGAATGTGTTTTCTTAGATAAGCGGCTATACGATCTATGCCTTTCTCTCCTGGTTCGACAACCGATAAATGTATTCTACGACCAGGCTCGAGCTTTAGAAGAGTCTTCCCCCGATTGAGGCATCTTAGTTTAAACAGCCAGTAATGCCCGCACCAGTATATGTTCTCTATACGGCAGTTCTCAATAGTTTTTCCGGTATTTTTATACCAGCTTATCAAGTCTACGATATCCATTGATTTCTTGATCAACTGTTGGCACCTAATAGTAGGAGATGCACTACACTATATTAAATAATAAATATGTTTTATCTAGTTGTAATCATAAGGAGCTGGGTGTTAGGGATTGTTCAGCCATAGTAGGATCGATGATGACATTGTAAAGATCAGGGCATTGGCAGGCATGGTTTATGGCTTCATAGCGTACGTACTTTATAGAGTGAGTCTTTGGGGAAACCCATTGCTTTCTAGTATTGTATGGATATTATCAGTGATCGCCTACATCGGAACAGTAGTCTATGTCGTCAAGAAATTTGGGGCCCGTGACTGGTTCCACGGGTTTTTCCGCGGTATAGTAACGTATTTCGCGACATGGTTGTTGGTCTTATTCATACTCTATGATCTTATCGGATGAGTTCTTTCATAATAGTATCGGGGACTCTCCTCGATAATAGATATTCTCGTAGACCCGGAGCCATTAATGGCTGATCATTTACTAAGGGGTATCTGAACGGCAAAAGTATGTGTCCGTGCGACGTATCTATTTTGACCCCATCGACATATTTGAAACCATCTAAGGATTTATGTCTCCATAGATACATAACATAGTATACAGCACCGTCGATACTATACTGTCCATCACCTATATTCCTTTTAAGCGCCCTAGGTGCCCTTGAGCTAAGTAATTCCTTAGTTCTACCTCGTGGCGGGTAATCACCGAGTATTCCGCCTATTACAACGTATCTACCTAGGAGATCATTATATGTTAAGGGCTTGTCTGCCTGTGGATCAAGTATAACTATCTTGTCTTGAGGAACAAGATCTAATATGCTCTTCTCATATACATTACCGTATTTGGACAGTATACGATGGTATCTTTTCGGTACATTAGTATACCATAACATATCGTGGTCTTCAACAATTATGCCTGCATGCCTGTATTCTAGAAGTATCCATAGGCTCATCTCGGCTTCAAGATGTTCGATCACTATTGTCGGCTTCACGGCTCTCCCTCCATAGCTCTTTTCTCCTTGCTTCAAGCTGCTCTATGGGCTGGCCCATGAATTCGGCTGCGGTGAGGACTTCTGCATTGCGTATCGCAGCTACTTCTATAATATCCATTATCCTATCCCTATAGTCTAGGTCTCTCAGTAGATGATGATCGACGATAATCTTTTTAGGCCCATTACTATTACCGGCTATTCTCATAAGATTATAAAGCCCCTTCTCAACATCCTCTTTCTTCATCTTTCTTCCCTCGAAATATGTTGGTGGCCCACTGATTATTAGGATATCAGGCCTCTTCTCAAGTATCCATTCGAGCGGAACATCACTTATTGGGCCTTGTACATCGCTTGCATGGAGAATTCTGAATCCATCAATATCTACGAGTGTCATTATAACCCAGCCAAGCCTAGTACCGTCCGGGCCATGAGGCACCGGAGGAGAGAACACAAGTCTAACACCGTTCTCCAGGGAATATGTCTTTCCATCGCAGTACACTATTTTCTTAGCAAGATCCAGAACACCCATTTTCTTCAACAGAACATATGCCCTTATCTTCTGACTATGATTGATCATTTGCTCGGGGTGTTTAATGTAAAGTATCTTTCCTTTATAAAATTCTTCTTCACCGTCCCGGTAGAGGTAGTGATCCCTGTGATAATGGCTTATAATAATAATATCCGAGTCAATGATTTCATCACGAATAATCGCTAAATGTTTCTCAAGCCTCTCAAGCTCTACTGGGTGAGGAGGTAACCCGTACCTCCGGGGAGCAAAGCTAACGCCTGGATCTATGAAGATCTTGTATGTCCCCGTGTCAATTACAGTAGCCATACCACGCGTTCCCATACTATCGAATCCTATAAGCTTTATCTTGGCCCTCAATAGTATCTTGCCTCAGCCCCTATAGTGAAAGAATTATTTCTATGCTTATTTACTTAGTTTCTACCAGGTATCACGGTGGCTCTGATTGAAGCTGGAAATAATTAGGAAGCCGAGTCTAGAAGAAGCTTTATCATTCATAAGAGAGGCGCTGAGGAAGAAAGAATACTTGGTAGTATTCGGAGAATGTAGTGTAGAGTATGAGGGAAGAGGCTCTTCTAGACTGACAAGTGGAGAACGTATGTTTGTTGTAAAACAGGATGGAGCAGTCCTTTTGCACAGGCCCGAGGGATATTCTCCTGTGAACTGGCAGCCGTCCACGGCCAGTATTGAAGCCAGACTACTGCATAGTGGTGAACTATTGATAGTTGCTATAAGGTCAAAGCCGCGTGAAATCCTGAGAGTATATTTCAAAAACATCGAGGCCGCTATCAAGGGCAAGTTAATGGATACTGGAGAGTTCGTCATGTATTTAAGCGAGGCAGAGATCAGGGACATGATATATGAGAACCCCGGATTAATAGAAGAAGGCCTACGTATAACCGAAAAAGAAAAACCGATCGATATCGGCTACATCGATTTATTCGGATACGACTCTAGCGGTAGGCCTGTAATTATAGAGCTTAAAAGAGTTCCTGCGTCGAGAGAAGCAGTTATGCAGTTGTACAACTATATAGTGCAGTATAAGAAGAAGTACGGCGTCGACCCAAGGGGGATTCTGGTCGCACCGTCATTCTATCGCTCAGCTATCGATATGGCTGAAAAACTCGGTATCGAATGGAAAGAGATCAATATACAGAAACTATGGAAAATGAAGAAAAGCATGGAAAAGAAGGAGATGAACACTCTTGACAGATTCTTTAAGCATTAGAGAACTATATGATATCACGTCGAAATCCTATGACTCCCTATATAGAGACGAGCAGTTCCGCAAATATAACATAGTATTCGATAAAATAGGGAGAAAACACCTGGGACAAGTAGCAGACATAGGCTGCGGTACAGGCCTCCTACTAGATTATATCAAGGAAAACAATTATGATTTCGAGAAATATGTCTGTCTAGATATAAGCGAAGGAATGATTGCGAAGGCCCGGGAAAAACACGGAGACGACCCGAGAACCATATATTTAGTAGCAGACGCTGAGCAAACCCCTTTTCTAAATAATGTTTTCACAGAAGTTTTCATGATAACAGTCTGGAACAATATAGAGGACAAGGAGGAAGCGTTAAGGGAATCTATTAGGATAACAGCTGAGGAAGGCCTAATTATTATAACAGTTCTAAGCAAGGTTGAAGATACCACTCCTGATCAGATAATAAGTGTCTTCCACGTATTAGCTGAAGAAAAAGACATAATCTATGCATGTATTAAAACATGTAGCAAATCAGACAATTCTTAAATACACCTAACTATATCATGGTAAAGCAGACCAGGAAAAACATCGAAGAGGATGAATCCCATGGTAGCAGCAAGAACAACTAGGCCTTCAACGCCACTCAAATACCTCAGGAGCGCCGTGAACCAGACGGTACTGATCAAGCTCAAGGACGGGTACGAGTACATCGGTACATTGGAGCTCGTAGACCATACGATGAATGTAGTGTTAAGTGACTGCGAAGAATATGATGACCAGGGCAACAAGGTCGCCCGTTACGGTAAGGTGCTCATACGTGGTAGCCACATATTATTCGTAAGCATAAACTACGGGCAGATAGCGCCTGAAATAGCTCTGGGCTAGGTGTCTAGCTTTGGCCTACACGTTGAAAGCCCAGGACATAATGGTTCCCGAACTTAGATACGTCGATAGAACCACAACCATAAAGGATGCTGCACAGCGCCTTATAAACGAGGGTATAGGATCCCTAATAGTCACTGATCAAGGTAGTCCTATAGGAATAGTTACAAAGAGAGACATTATATGGGCGGTTCTCTTCGAGAAAAGAGATGCTGAGAAAGAAACTGTTGAGAAAATAATGTCCTCGCCACTGATAACGGTGAATGCCGACGATGATATCGAAGTCATCATAGAGACAATGATTAGGAATAATTTAACGCATCTTCCTGTTAGATCGGGGAACAAATTAGTTGGTATTATAACCGATAACGATCTAATAATGTTGCTCCGTGATCTCCTAGATATCGTTAAGAAGCTTGGCTCCGAAGAGAAATGATATAATCGTTTTGTATATCTTGACAATGTAATACATTATAATGCAGGTCTCGAATAATTATTAACTGTTTATTCTAAGGATAACTAGTTAATCCTCTTCAAACAAAGTATTATCTAGAGGTGAGAACTTGTC
>JAADCY010000212.1 GCA_013154205.1 Thermoproteota archaeon
CTTATTACAGATGTTCGGAGTAAAGCTAATCTAGTCTAAAACACACATAAAAACACGCTTATCCTCAAAACTAGATATCAACAACATTTTTTAAATTTTCTCGCTAGTAGGAATAATCTCACTCATACTCTAACCAAATCTAAAACATTTAAACCCTATAGATAGATAGAATAAAGATGAGTAGAATAGTAATAGAACCGGGCAAGCGTACCGAACTCGCTATGAGATATACAATATTAGTCATGCTTGCACCATTCATATTCACTATCCCATTTATTAAGTCGTTCGGTAGAGACCTTGGACTACCTGAAAAACACATTGAGACAGATATTGGAATAGCATTACTTGGATTCTTACTAGGTCCTGTACTTTTTCTTATTGTTGCTATTATTGATGCATTTTTAGCGTCATTCTTCAACTTTGTTATACCGATACCGAACGTGTTTTTAATATTGTTTGGTATTTGGGTTATATTTATAACCTGGAGGACTTTTAGAAAGATTTATAATAGAGTGTTTAACTTTTTAATGGAGAAGTATTCTACCTAGTTATAGTTTTCTCTTGATTATTGCTCCTGTCTCTTTTCTGATTCCTATTAAGGATATGAAGAGTATTAATTGTAGTATTGGTATAAATATCATCATTAGTACTAGTCCTCCATGTGTTAATGAGTAGCCTACGAAGTGTGCTAGAGCGTCCATTATTGCAGCGTTAACGACTCCTCCTAGGACAGCCCAGGCCAGGGTCATCAATAGCATATCTGCTATTTTCCTAGTATACGGCAGTACCCACATAGCCATAATGAGCGGTAAGATCGAGACTAATGCTTCTACTAGAACTATCCTAGCATAACCAATTAATACCAATGATAATAATGGTAGTACTACTATGAGGCGCATTGCTGGGAAAGATTCTGTTGGTGTCAGTACACCAATGAGTATTAATCCAACTAATAGAGCTATCGATCCACCGATTATGTATGCTGTGAAGCCTATTAGCCTATCAAAGTCCAGGCAAGTTAGTACGATATAATTGAGAAATCCTGCAGCTATGTTAAATATTGCATAGCCGTAGAATGTTCCAAGAGACCACATTCCAAAATCATAACAGAACTGGAGTAGAAAGTCTAATGGGTCTCTACTCTCAAAAGCAATTATTGCAGCATCAATTGCTAATACTATTAACGATATTGGTATACAGACTGTTAGAATTCTCCTATATACATCAATCATTTCGAATGTTGGTGTTAGATATAGATAATCTATTCCAAAGAACTGACATATCCATGTTAATACTGATACAAAACAGTTATAGAATAGTGATGCAATACTAAGTATAGCATTGATTAATGCATCAACAAGCCAATTAGATATAGGATTACTCGCATAAATCAAGGCGAAGCCAACCTTAATAACATTATAACCAGCGCCTAATGTGCTATTACAAACATACGAGATGTAGTAGACTCCAGGTCTCGATACGTTGATACTAGCAGTATTAGACGACGACTCAACAACATACATTCCCGGACCAGTTATTGTTAAAGTACCATAACTACAACCTGGAAAACCAACAGTCACTACATGTCCTGGGCTAGTAACTATCCATGAGCTTGGTTCTGCTGGTATGAATGTTACCCAGGTCCTACTTGTATAATTGACGACGGGTATTTTTGTTGTTACATGTATTCCCATGTTGTGTAGTATGCTTGGTATTGCGTATCCGATTAATCCCGCTGCGATCATGAAGGTTACGCCCATATTAAACCACTTTCTTTCACGTATACCCAATACTAGGCATATTATTGCAAAAAGCAGCAATATACCTGGAACTATGTGGAATAGTAACGTACCTGGACTAGTAACCATGTAGAAGATAGGGGTTTTAAAAGTAGAACAAGCTTTCTATTCTATATGTGTGATATTATTATTGCAAGTATTGCTAGTATTGCAGCAATTATAGCACCAATAATGAGGTACCTATCATCCATACGCGGATCGATAAATATGTTATACAGCTTCTCTAATAACTTTCTCCTCCTATATACATCAACTACTGACAATATGAGTTGAGAAAAGAATGCAAATGCTATCAATAATGCAGTACCTAGACCAACCTTAAACAATATAGTCACAATAGCTGACAAAACCGTAGCAAATGTACTCCCAGTCAAGATACTCCTAGACTGAAGATACTCCTTCTCAAGCATACTCATATACCTCCTAACAACCTCACAAGCACGATCATCACCTTCTTTACACTTCCTAGCAGCATCCTCTAACCATTTTGGGACTTCGCTAGACATCGTGTAGACGTACCAGAACCCCAATAAAAACCTTACCCTCCCAAAATACTAATAATCATCCTAAGAAGAGTAGTTTACCAAAAGAACAATTTTGAGATTTGACATTTTCTACATATCTTATCGATATTAAATTGAGAAGATGGTACTAAGAGAAGTTGAACGTGAAGTCGCATCATTCGGTGGGAGAACCCGTCGAAAAGTTTCTAGATGTAACTTGTCCTGGTTTCAGTAGACTAGGGTCTCCTCATTTTCTCGGACCTGCTAAGCCTCGTCACCAATATTATTCATGGTTTTAAAACATGTGTAGAAGGTATTGTGCTAGTATTATACTTGTCTTATATTATGCTTATGGTTGATGTTATTAGTGTTAGGAATGGTAGTATTATCAATATCATATATAGTATGAACTTGTTTTCAGATAATTTAGAACCTGACATTATTATTGACCAATACTCTAGATAGAATAGGCAGGTTCCAATGATGAATATATCTACTATAAGCTCTGCTTTACGCATCGTTAGAGGAGGATAACCATAACATATCAATAAGACATTTAGTACAAGCATAACAACAAGATAAGCAATCAATGAGATAGGTATCTGGAAACTTTTACTTATACGCATATTAGGCAGATTCTAGAGTTGTTTCTGATGATTCGTTAAGTATTTTAACTATGTTCCACAATTTTGTTTTACATATTTTCAATTTCTTAACTATTTGTAGAACTCCCAGTATGGAGCCAAGTCATATTGTGTTCCTCTAAGTGTTATACGTATGCTGGCTACGTCTTTCCCATTATCGAGGATCCAGAAGTATAGGTCTGCAATTGCTCTACATC
>JAADCY010000126.1 GCA_013154205.1 Thermoproteota archaeon
AATAATGTATGATTTAGCATGATACTAAGTTTGCTAAGGGGATAAGTTTGCCAAAAGAATTAACAGAACTCGACAAAAAAGTGTACAAATATGTGCTCTCGAAAGGAAAGGAAGGTGTGCCGCAGAACGTCCTCTGGAAAGAATTAAAAATAACAAGCCGAGATGCATCAAGAGTATTAAAAAAGCTTGAAATGCTAGGCTATGTTAAGCGAGAACCCATAATTTATGGTGGAAGGAGAACATACAGAGTTATAGCTATACCTAAACCCATAGAGACCAAGAAGAAACCTAAGAGACCTATTATAGATTTCAAAAAATATTTCGATATACCATGCATGGTATGCCCCAATATTGATAAGTGTTACCAAGGAGGATATTTTGATCCGACTACATGCGATTTATTAACCGAATGGATCCAGATGGAAATTGCTCGTAAAAAAGCAAAGACATAATACTGTTCTACATATCCACGATTTCCTCTACCGGGGCATTTGTTCTAATACCTCTTGGATCAAAATGTGTTCTTGTAGCGTAGTATCCTTTCTCCCTAAGTTTTTCTATCAGATAATTTATCTTGGGCATGTTCTTCCTTGCTTTGCCGAATAAAATATCGTATCTAATATATGGTTTCAATACATTAGATTCTGCAATAAGGAATTCTAGTATTTCTAAAGCCTTCTTATCATAATTTTTTATTCGTTCTACATTATCATGTATATTATGTAACACATTGGGATCAGATAATCCACAGATCCATAATGGACCCAAGATTTCTGGATTAGGGCAATCAAGGCATTTCCCACTTAATTCTTTCACAAAACATCTCTCCAGATTTTCCGGACAATACTGTATATAACCTATGCATTCATCTACTATGCGATATGATTCTAAACCGCTTCTTTTAGCCCTAAATATTACGCGGAAGTAGTGACGATGATAATAGCTCAAAATAGGAGATAATGCAAGGTCGAGGCTTGCAGCTCTTTTAACGATATTACCAATAAGTATTCTAAGCCCTAGTTCCTTGTCGAAATCCACCTTGGAGCATCGTATCCAGTATCTACGTAAAGCTTTGTTCTTATGACTACACGTTAGTGGCCCTGTATCGGTTGCTGTGACGCCAAGCAATCCTTTTCTCGATAATGGTTTGAACGCGGAATCTATGAAGGGGATAGGAGAGCCGTAGGGATCTATGTCTATGAAGTCAACAGGGATTCCCGTGAAAGTTAGATTATTGAGGATAGTGTTTGCCTCGTTATTCGATGCTATGATTCTTCCTTCCAGATTGTTTAAACGGATGTTTCTTCCCATATAATAATAAGCCAATGGATCCACGTCGTTAATTACTCCTTCGCCCCCGGATTCCAGAGCAAGTCTAATCCCCCTGATCCCTGTGCCTGCTAGTGGTTCAACGAAGAAGAAATTCTTGTTTAGTAAGGCTTTCACAGTTGCGACCGTTATGTCCCTATTAGTCCTCATTACAGGGTTATAGAATACGGGGGCCCATGAAGGCTCAAATTTACCGTCGGGTCTACGGTAAAGATTAGGATCAGGTATGATTAGTTTGGCTTCTCCCTCTTCAATAATTGTCTCATGACTATAAATCTTCACCTTGTATTCCAAGGTATTCTTTAACCTCCTCATATATCTGTGCAGGTAGTGTTTCGCCGAGCATGTCTCTATTGTTCATTGTAACTATATACTTTCTAATACGTCCTTTAAGTCCGAGCAATGATATATTGAGCCTATAGTGTACGACGAGAATGAGGGGTTTATCTGATGATATGATCTTCTGTAATAGTTCATTAAAGACTTTTAATTTAAGCTCCATTGGTCCGACCTCATCTATTCCTATTACATCTGCGTAATCCAATGCATGGGTCAGTGCCTCCCTGATCAGCGTGGCAGCTTCTGCAACGCAGAGATTATATGAGCCTATGCGTGGACCACTGCAACCCTTATCTTTACGGGCAAGCCATGCCTCCTTGCCTGTAGCTATATCTATGATCTTAAAGCCTATCCTTCTACCCCCTTTTCTAACCTCCGGAGTCCTAACACCATAAACATTAATGTTTCTCTCCAGAAGTAATGAGATAATCTTGTTGAAAAGAGTTGATTTCCCTATTCCAGGACGGCCTGTTATGATATATACAGGGCGTTCTCTCATAGCCTATCACTTTAAGACGACGGGATTACTATGTACGAGTATTTTAGTCGTGTTCAAGCTTTTCTTTCAGTCTTCTTATATCATCTCTATCTTCGATGATAATGTGTTCTGCATCAATTATTCTCGACAATCTCTCGCTCTCTCTCACCTTCAATCTATATGTACGGGTGTTCCTTGTTTTCAACGTGATGGATACAACTCTATTGTTGCTAGATAAAGCAAAATCAACTGGTGTCCTCATAAATCTGTAGAATCTGTGGCCGCATTCCTTCGCAATACGATGGACTTCTTCTTCAAGCTTATTCATAGGAGTGTCTTCCGTAGTCCGTGTTATCTCCGGCTTTAGGATTTCCAGCGGCTCTAGCACGTCTTCGCCGAAGATCTCTGCAATCCTTAATGCTGTCTCGATACTTACACTCGTTCTTTTATGTTCATAATCATACACGGCTTTTCTAGTTACACCAATGAGCTCCGCAGCCTCGCCAAGACTATATCCTAACTCCATTCTTCTCCTCCGGAATTTCTCAGGGCTTATCTTTACGCTGTAGACTCCATGTGATTTGTACACATATAGTTTCTCGTTCTTTAGGAGGACTTGTTCGAGAGTATCACATTTTATAACATTGACGTTCATTCTCTTATAGATCACATCAGGTTCTAGTTCGTTCCTACCATGTTTTTCAGCCACGATTAGAGATGATGTCTTATATGCTTGTTGTGCTCTCTCCAAGTCCTTGATCTCGATGTTTGAGACGTTACGGGCATCTATTACAGTCTTAATAACAATTCGAAGATCGTCTTTTGCGCCTGTTATATCTATTGATCTCTGGTTTTGGGGATAAGTTAGAATCTCAACTCTAAATCCTGCTTTTTTCAAAGTCTTAACAATGTTTTCAACGATCTCTTCAATTATCTTTTTGTTAGTCATAAAAAACACCTTGAAATTTAATAAATGCTTTATTTATCCGTTATTGTATGATTGTTATTTCCTCTTATATCTTGCATAGACCATTGCATGGTCTTTATCGTATGGTTCTAGATGTACTACATCTATGATCTCGAACCCACGTTCCTTCAGCGTATTAATCTCTCTCTTGTATACTTCGCTTGGCTCCTTAGTCACATCGATGCTTCTAGCCTTTATTGCCAAGAGGATATATCCACCGTCTTTCAAGAAGAAATCGGCATTGTCCGCGACAATTGTTGCTTGGTCGGGCTGTGCAACATCAGCATATATTCCGTCAACCATCTCTACGAGATGCCTATAGTTCTGGGGCTTGCGGGCGTCACCTAGTATTGGGTATAGGTTCTTCCTAACATCTGCTACGAGGACGAATTCTCTCATAACTCTGGGCGCGAACTCAACGCTGTAGATCCTGCCTTTCGGGCCAACAATGTCAGATACGTGGCTTGCAGTAGTTCCTGTCGCTACTCCAAGATATAAGATCTTATGTCCTTCCCTTATTGGTTGTTCAGCAAGCCCGTTCGCGAGCGCGCCGGCAAGTTTGCTTCTATAAGTGTTCCATTCACGATATTCGACTCCATTATATCTGAATAATCTCTCGCCATAGACGCGGTGTCCTGGTACAAGGTTCTTTGTGGCAAGCTTTATGCTACCATCCTCGAGCTCGACGATATATACTCCATAATACTTATCATGTGGTTTAACTGATATGACCTGGGACATAGACTATCACCCCTTATCTTCTCCTTCTACCTCTTCTGCGGCGGCCTTTACCTCTCCTCCTCGGAGGTCTAGGCCTTGATGGTTTCTCTTCCTTCTTTCTTGCAGGCGGCTTAGCATATAGCTTCTTGATCTCCTCGATCCTCTTCTCAAGCTCTTCTTTCAGTTTGTCTCCTATGAATCTACCTGTGAAGAAGTCAACTTTAGCAGCTATAGCTAGCTTCGCTGCCAGAGCTCTTGCTATTTTTCCACGCTGCCATCTCGGGCTCCTATGTATTGCTGGGTACTGGAATATAACGCCATGCTTTGGTGGTTTGCCCCCCGTCCTTAATGCTCTGAATAATGCTTTCTCTGCTCCTAATACCTGGATTGTGCTGGCAGGCATTTTTGCGAGGTTCTCTAGGCCGCCCGCTAGGCTTAGAAGCCTTGCTCCAAGCTTGGGGCCTACGAGGGCTGTTATGTTTGGTGCTACTTCTTTCATTATTGCCTCGATGTATCCCTCTAGAGTTTCACGTAGCTTGTACAGTTCTAGTATGATGCCGGCCAGGGTCTTGATATATTCTATGTCGAAATCGCTGAGATCAGCACCCATGCTCTTCTTCGCTGCCTCAGCGATCTTCTCTGCCTTCTGCTCACTAAATCCGAGTTTCACAAGGTTTTCTTTCGTTATATTCATGCGGTGGCCGAGCTCATACACTATCTTAGCATAGTCAAGATGATCTCTTACTAGCTCGTCTAGTTCGGGGAAGTGGAGACTATACCACTCTCTAAGCCTTGCCACGTAAAGGTTTATTGTCTTATCTATATCGTCGATAGTCCTAATCGCCTGAACGGCCAACATATCGCGTTTCTGAGCTGCGCGTCTAAGTTTCCTCCTCGTCATCTCCATCAGTATCTCGTGCAATAATGAGAAGAACTTCTCCTCGTCCTCAGCGAACTCGTTCTCAACACCATACTTTGCGAGATTATCTCGTAGTATTAGAGCACCTTTATGTGCTACCTGAACCTCCGGCTCTAAGCCAGCCTTAGCAACATGCTTACCTATCTCCGAAGTCTCAACAACGACATGCGTGTATCCTTTCTCCTTAAGCTGTTCAAGCACCTCTTTTAGCTGCGGGGTCTCAGCTCCTTCTTCGAGCCTAAGCAGGTATTCGACGTTATCGTCTAGGTTTTTCGGTGCAAGTGATTTTGCTACTACTTCACCGTTATCATCAAATGCAAACACGCCTATCACGGATTCAGCTAGATATGCCTTCTTCATCACAATCACCAGACCTATATTGATCACTAGGTCTTCTGGTTATTTAAACCCAGTTATAATGTATTCTAGCATATTAATAATCCACCGCTCATTAGGGATAAAGATTTATATGGTATTATTCTAGAATAGCCAAAGCAGGAGGGATGAAATAGCCATGCCAAGCCACGGATCGCTTACAAAAGCCGGAAAAGTAAGGAGCCAGACACCGAAAATACCACCCAAGCCAAAGAAGAATAAGCCTCCGAGAATGAGGAATAGATGGGAGTATGTGAGAAGAGTAGTATTAGCACCACAGCAGGCTGTCCGCGGAAGGAGGAGACGAAGATAATAACTAAGTTATCACTACCTCTTAATAGATATTTAGCCAGAAACTATTGTTCAACATAGCTCCATAGCGAATCATCTCCTATGTTAAGGGATTCTACTACATAGTTGTTTTCTACCCGATCAAGATTATTCTTAATATTACGCCTCTCTATTCATTTTACAACTTGGTGTAGTGTATTGGAAAACGTGGATGATACTTATCTCGGGTACAAGGGGAAAATAGCAGAACTATTGAAAAGCCTAGGCTTAGATGTTGGCGATAGAATTAAGATCGAGCGTGGAGATCGAATATTTGAAGGAGTACTAATGCCTCGCGAAAAACTCTACGGGGACAGACCAATAATCGTTGTCAAGCTTGATAACGGTTACAACATAGGAGTGAGAATAGATGATAATACACGCATAGAGATTGTGACGCGGAAAAAGCGCCGGGAAACCTTGAAGCCTAAGATAGTCCAGCGTAAAGACCTGCCACATGTGGCTTTTCTGAGTACAGGAGGGACAATCGTCTCCAAGGTAGATTATGAGACAGGCGCTGTGAAGCCAGCGCTCACAGTCGAGGAGCTGCTCGAATGGGTTCCCGAGATAAAGGATATTGCTCATATTGACGCAGAGGTCATACTGAACGTATTCTCTGAAGACCTAACGCCAAGTGATTGGGCGCTTATGGCTGAGAAAGCTTATTACGAGTTTAAGAAGGGTAAGGAAGGCGTAGTCATCGCGCATGGCACCGATACAATGGGCTACACGGCTGCAGCGCTAGCCTTTGCCATACGGAGAAAGCCGGGCCCCATAGTCTTTGTCGGTGCGCAGAGAAGTAGTGATAGGCCCAGCACAGATTCAGCGTTTAACCTGAAATCCGCTTTCCTCGTGGCGGCCCAAGCTGATTTCGCCGAGTCAGTTGTCGTTATGCATGGTGAGACTGGTGATACGTATGCATTGGTACATAGGGGCGTTAAAGTAAGAAAGATGCATACAAGTCGAAGAGATGCTTTTCAATCAATAAACGATCTCCCCATAGCAAAAGTGTATCCTGATGAGAAGAAGATTGAGGTCATAGGAAGAGTACTACATAGGAGAAGCAAGGATGAAGAACCAGTATTAATGAACAAGTTTGACGATAAAGTGGCACTTGTGAAGTTCTATCCAGGCATGCATACAGACATACTTGAACACTTAGTGGATAATGGGTATCATGGGATAGTTGTTGAGGGAACAGGACTAGGACATATAGCTAATAGGCTTATCCCGGTGTTGAAGAAGGCCCGTAAAGAAGGGATACCAGTTGTTATAACTAGTCAGTGTCTTTTCGGCAGGATAGATCTCTATGTCTATAGTACCGGACGCAGACTAATCGAAGCGGGCGCTATACCAGGTAGCGACATGTTGCCTGAAACAGCATATGTAAAACTCTCATGGATCCTAGGGTCACACACCAATGATCTAGAAAGGGTTAGAGAGCTTATGCTGAAGAACTTCGAGGGAGAGATCAATCCGCGTCTCACCATTAACCTCTATCCGAGGTGGATGATATGACCAATTATAAAGAACTCGGATTAAAAGTAGGGCTCGAAATACATATTCAGCTCGACACGAGCCACAAGCTATTCTGTAACTGTCCTACAAAACTGGTAGAGGAAGCGCCGGAGGATAAGTTCGTACGAGAATTGAGGCCTGCTAGGAGCGAGCTGGGAGAAGTCGATGAAGCGGCTCTGCTAGAGTGGAAGAAAGGGGTAAAGTACCTCTATCATGCTCCGAGGCCTTCATCATGTCTTGTTGAAGCTGACGAGGAGCCCCCGCACGAGATAAACCGTGAAGCGCTCGTAACAGCTCTTGCGGTTGCTAAGGCTCTCAACATGTATATTGTTGATGAAATACATGTTATGAGGAAAATCGTTATTGACGGAAGCAATACAAGTGGTTTTCAAAGAACATCCATCATTGCTCTAGACGGATACCTTTATGACGGCGATAAGAGGATCGGTATCCAGACGCTTTGTCTCGAAGAAGACGCGGCGCGTAAGCTTTCCCAAGGGAAGGGATTTATCGAGTACAAGCTGGACAGGCTCGGTATACCTTTGATAGAAATAGCAACGGCGCCCGACATTAATGATCCCGATGAAGCCGAGAGAGTAGCGTTTAAGATAGGCCAGCTGGTACGGTTGACAGGGAAAGCCAAGAGAGGCCTCGGCACTATAAGACAGGACCTGAATGTTTCTATTAAGGGAGGAGAGAAGATCGAGATCAAGGGAGTACAGCATCTCTACCTGATAAGCAAAGTTGTCGCTTATGAAGCATTAAGGCAGAAGACACTGCTCGAGATCAGGGAAGAGCTCCATAAAAGAGGGCTTAAACCGGAAGATCTCAGCTATGATTTCAAAGATGTCACGGAGATATTCCGTGAGACTAAATCTAAGATCATAAGGAGAGCCGTGAAGAGTAAAAACAGTGGCGTCTACGCAGTAGTGCTGAAGGGGTTCAAAGGATTACTTGGACGTGAGGTTCAGCCGGGCAGGAGGTTCGGGACAGAGCTAGCGGACTATGCACGTGTATGGGGTGGTGTTGGGGGAATATTTCATACAGACGAGCTTCCCGCCTATGGGATTACTCAGGAAGAAGTCGATAAACTCTACGAGGTTCTTAACGCTGATAAAGAAAGGGATGCAATCGTCTTGGTTGCCGATAAGCGTGACAAAGCATTAAAAGCGTTAGAAGCTGTTGTTAGAAGGGCGAAGATGGCCTTCGAAGGAGTACCCCCAGAGACACGTGCTGCAAATCCTGATGGCACGACGAAATATATGAGGCCAAGGCCCGGCTCTGCCAGGATGTATCCGGAGACAGATATACCGCCTGTCCTAGTGAATGACGAATTACTAAGCGAAGCCGAGAAACTAGTGCCTGAACCATTTGATAAGAAAATGAAGAGATACGTGGAAGAATATGGTTTAAGCAAAGATTTAGCGATAACCGTACTTAATGATCTTAGACTGGATCTCTTCGAAGCACTAGTGGAGAAGTATAGAGGACGTGTAAGCCCTACATTGATAGCTTCGACCATTACGAATACTTTGAAAATGCTCAAAGGAGAAGGAGTTCCAATAGAAAATATTGATGATCGACACATAGATGAAACTATAGGTCTCATAGCACGCGGTGAGATTGCCAAAGAAGCGATCCCTGAAGTACTCGCCTACCTAGCTAGAAAACCCGAGGCCTCTGCAGAAGAAGCTGCCAAAGCCCTCGGTCTAACAAGAATCAGCGTTGATGAGCTTGAGAAGATCATTGATGAAGCGATAAAGAACAACTGGGAGAAAATAAAACAGAGACCACATAAGGCTTTCAACATAGTTATGGGGACAGTAATGGCTAAGGTTCGTGGTAAAATTGATGGCAAAACGGTTGCCAAACTCGTTAGAGACAAGCTTAATTCGGTCTTAGAATAAGTTTTTTCAAGGCGATGAAGAGTACTCCCGACAATGAGGGGTGATTAGAAGGCATTTGTCGGAGCCCGCCTTTAACGATGATGAGTATCCCCAAAGTGACCGTTGGTGAATGATCTGGACACGAGCGTGCTGAGTATTAAATACCTTCCTACATTATAGTTTATTCATGGATGTTGAGTTTTGGCCGCTGCCGAGCCTATTTATCGGAGGCGGTGAGGAGAATGGTAGCCGCTGAACACGACAGAATAACAAAAGCTCTGGGTAAACTCCTAGAAAGCAGAGGCTACAGGGTCAAAATACAGAGTGTCACTGAAATGAATCTAATGGGTGAGAAAAACAGGTTATACGTTATACATGCTGTCTCGGGTGACGAGAGAAATATTGTTACAATAAGAATCCATGAGAATAACACGAACAGAATAAGAATATCATTACGTAGGAGAAACGAAGGATTAAGACATAGTCTCGCTGATAAATTAGAAGAAGTAGGATTCAGAGTTACTGAAACCGATGATGAAGTATCAGGTAGTATTACAGGAAGAGGAGAATACCTTATGAGTAAAATGAGAGACGCACTAAACATTATTGAGAAGTCATAGGTCAAGACGATATGCTTCCCGATCAAAAAGAACTCCTTGAACTAATAGTTGAAAAACTTAATGATGGAAAAACACAGTCCGAAATAGCGAGGCAGTTTGGGGTTTCAAAGGTTAAGATATCACGAATAGTGAATGCTGGTCTTAAAGAGGGAGTATTTCATAGAACCTATGGCGTATACACTCATTGTTTCTTAAAGCCTTCATGGATAGCGATCGCCACGGCAAGAAACACTGGTACTTTTGATCTTGGGGAAATAACTCCCAAACCAGACTTGGTTTATTACTCAGTTTATCCAATAACTACATTCTTCATGTACTTCATCAGGACGACAGAGCCGAGAATACATGGTGCTAGCATAAAGACTATAGAGCTAAGCAGAATAGTAGAGACACTAATACCCTATGAATATCCCTTCTCGAAACGAATAAGGCTTGAAGTGTGTAAAAAATGTGTTATCAATGATGATGTTGATGATCTCATCGCTACTACAATATTGAAGAACATATATCTGGCACGATACAATATCGATCTAGTGACGCTCTGGAAACAGGTTGGGCTAACAAATTATCACAGCATCAAGTACCACTACTATAATCATGTGATCAACAAAATAGTGTTAAAACGTTACATCATACGTTTTCCTAATTCTTTAAGGATAATATTAAAGATCTCATCCCCGTCAATGGCTAAGGCGGTATCGGCAATACTTATGCTATATAGAGAACGTGTAATAACAGGCATAGATGTATTTGATATAGTATATCAAGACCCCTTTAGAGCATACCTTGTCGCATGGCTAGACGCCGATAATGCATGGGATAAAATATACATGATCGGGCTCCCAAGCCATGTTAAAATTGAAATATTTCCAGCCAGACTACTTTATCCAGTTCAAGGATAAAATCTCCATAATCGCTGGGATGGTGCACGTATTTGGAGGAAATAGAGTTTAGCAGTCTAATAGTTGATATCATAACAGACTATAAAGAAACTATTAAACTAATAGTCGATGTAGGGGGAAAGCTAGATAAAACCTATAATGGGCTCATCTATCGTCCTCCCGGCCTTATTGAAATCAATGATTACAATGATGTATACATTATCGGCGATCTACACGGTGATTTCAATACCCTCCTCGAGATCCTATCTACCGAGGACTTATTCAATAGATTAGAGAATGATAACGTCAAAATAGTATTCTTAGGAGACTACGTGGATCGTGGGGATCAACAGTTAGAAGTCCTGACAAGTGTTCTCTATTTGAAATCATTATATCCAGATAAAGTAGTTATTCTACGTGGTAATCACGAGGCACCACCCCTACTTCTCCCTTATCCACATGACTTCTCAGCTGTACTAAGAAGCGTTTATGGCACAGAAAAGGGTATAATGATCTATAGATTGTTCTTTAGACTATTCCAGAGATTACCAATTCTTGCACGGATCCCCGGTAAGATTCTGCTACTTCACGGAGGCCCTCCATCATCTGTTTTAGACGCCCTTAGTTTTGAAGAAGCTTTCTCAATTGGATACCCCTCTATCGACGATAATGTGCTGGAGGAAATACTATGGAATGATCCTGTTGACGCCGATATAACACTCCAAGAATCTCCACGTGGAGCAGGATACTTGTTTGGAAGAAAAGTCACTGAAAGAGCATTAGAGTTATCAGGTACAAAATATATTGTAAGGGCCCATGAGCCATCATTTTATGGCTATAAAGTAAACCATGATGGTAAAGTCATAACATTGTTCGATGCCAAAATACCCGCTTATGGCATATTTAGTGCTGCATATCTTAAGATAAGCCGAGAAGCCGAGATAGAAGAGGGTATTGACGGCTATATAGTGACTATATGATCCAGAATAGTCTAGCTCCCTTAAGCTCTAAAGTAAGTATTCCATTCTTTATTGTTTTCTTTATCTTCGTTATCCTAAACCATAACCTGCATGTCATACTATATGTTTCTCCATTATCATCCGAAGCGTATACGTATATGTATTTGTCTTTTGCCCTAATGATAATATTCTCCGGGTCAAAGCCCTCGACAAACACAATGATTTTTGCCGAGTGAAATCCTTTCTCGACAACCTCGTAATTTAATCTATTAAACCATTTAATAATCGGTGAGAGACTCTCCACCGAAACTATCGCCTCCAGTATTTATGTTAGTCTTATAACCCCCTAAAACTATTTCATAGTTCAAAAAACTATAATCAATGGCGAACTCTTTAAATAGCAGACCAATTTATTAGGACGCTAAAACTTACACTGCACAACGAGAGTAAACGGGTGACTGGAGTGGACGCAGAAATAGCCTTACTAGAATACCTGGTAGATTTAGCTGAGCAGTATCTTGGAGATATCATTGAGGAAGTCATCGAGAAATATTATTCTGACAAGATTGATCTATCCGAAAGATACGTGGATGTACTCGAATACATAACTGAGAGAATTATTGATGACAGTTTAAAAGGCGATGAGAACCCTGAAAAGTTCAAGAAAATAGTTAGAAAATTATCCGCGAGACCTTATGTCGCTAAAATGCTGATAAGTTATTTGGTCTCAGAATATATTGAGAACTATGGATAGTTCTTTATTCACTGGTCTTCTATAGTATCATATTTTCGTTATTTCCAAGCCTCATAAGACTTTAACATGTTCTTTATTCATTTATCTAGAATGGGGTGAGTAGTAGTTCCAAGAAAAACAAGTGGTAAAAAGAAGAAGCGGCGACGTAAAAAACTCGATATCGATGCATATGCTGAGAAGATATTCAAAGACATAGCTGATTATTTAGGGCTTGATAGCCTTGGTATAGATGAGAAGGCGCAGCATGAAATAGTCAAGGAGATAATGCATACCATTATAACAAGTCTAAGCTACAAGCCAAAGGTAGATGTGCTCATAAAAAGAATTAGGAGAAATAGGCGTCTCATTAATATGATCATTGCTATGAAGATCCTTGAAACAGTACGTAATCTCAGCCAGGAACAGTTGGAATTCATTATCAACTACGGTGATAGGGCAATAGTGCCTGAGATCCCTAGGTTGTACAAGCTCGCTAAAAAAGCAGGGCGAGAAGACCTGGTGATGCTTCTACAGAATGTATGGGAAAAGTATGGGCGTCCTTCCCCCTTCGAGTGTCCGAAATGCGGGTTTAGAGCAATAATGCCTGATTATGTCTGCTACGTTTGTGGAAACATAGTGTCTGAAAAATATGTTCGTGAAAAACTAGGTTTTGATGAGAAGTTTGAGGAATACATTAGGAATGCTAGTGTTGCCGAGCTGAATGATGTGATGAATATAGGTTTTGTCCTGCTAAGTGAAGTTGATGTAAGGAGTCCGAGGTATAGAGTAGAGGCTTGGAAGCACATATACTATCCTATTCATCTCCTCCAATCTGATATCGAAAAGATAATGGAGGAGATCCGTGGGCGGAAACAAGAATATTAAGGCTCCATACAAGACACTCAACAGGTGTGCTGGATTGATAGAGATTAACAGCAAAGACGATTTTATCAGGGCTATAAAGGCGAATAAAGTCGTTATAATAGAGTATTTTGACCCGGACAACGAGGATTCAAAGAAATTCTATTTAACAATAAAAGATGTTGAAAGACACGTTGATCCATCAATACTTGTAGCTAGGATTAACATTAAGAGAACCCCTGAGCTATCCGAAGGTGTTCATACGCTCCCATGTATCAGGGTTTTTCTAGATGGTGAAGTAGTCTTCGAGCAACAAGGCGTATTCGGGAGAAGGGATCTGGACTTAATGGTTCTGAGAAGAGGTATTCGAAGTGTTTTACGTAGCCGGAATGTGAGTTTAAAAATTTAGACTTCCAGTTTCTCGAACCTGTCTTCTCTAAATAATCTCCTGGAGAGATTGAGTGCTTCACTGATATCGTTTTTTGACTCAGCGTTTTCAAGTATGCCTAGTAGCTCCATAACATAGAGGTTTATCTCGCCTCCAGTATCGACTATTGCATCTCTTATTTTCATCGCTATATCCCTAACTTGGTTCAAGTCCAGTACTCCTGTATTTGCTAGGTGTGCTAGCACTTCGCCTACTAGTGCTAAGAACCTGTTAGCATTGTATATGTCTAGGTCTTGATCATAGTATTTCCTGTAAACATCAAGTATAGTCTTTTGATCTAATCTGATCATTTCCAGCACCTCCAGTTGGTTGTTTGTTCTCTGCCTAATTCTTTATTGTAACGTTATTAGTCGTGTCTGCATAAGATTTATATAGAAGCGGTTCACTCAATACTCAAGGGAAATGTATCTAAAGAACCTGACGTGAGAGGTGTATGAGCATGAGCCTTTACGGAATGCCTGTACTTATACTTAAAGAGGGAGCACAGCGAACCACCGGTCGTGAAGCACTAAGAGCCAACATCATGGCTGCACAAGCCCTAGCAGAGGTTCTAAGAACGAGTCTCGGTCCTCGCGGACTAGACAAGATGCTAGTAGACAGCTTCGGAGACATAACTGTAACGAACGATGGAGCAACCATAGTTAAGGAAATGGAGGTACAGCACCCGGCCGCAAAACTACTCGTTGAAGTAGCCAAGGCACAGGACGCCGAAGTAGGAGACGGCACAACAACTGCAGTGGTATTCGCAGGCACGCTTCTAGGAAAAGCCCTAGAACTCCTAGACCAGAACATCCACCCGACACTCATCATTGAGGGATATATCAAGGCTATGAAGGAAGCACTAAAGATCATTGACGAGCTAGCCATCAAGGTAAACCCCAAAGACAGAGCAACACTTAGAAAAATCGTTGATACAGCGGTATCAAGCAAGTACATCGGTAAGGGAAGCATTGAAGAAAAACTAGCCAACATGGCCATTGATGCAGCACTAACCGTCGCCGAGGAGCAGCCTGACGGAACACTAAAGTTCAGGATCGATGATGTAAAGATCGAGAAGAAGAAAGGTGGCAGTGTACTTGACTCCACCCTAGTATATGGAATAGTGCTTGACAAAGAAGTCGTTCACCCCGGCATGCCCAAGAGAGTAGAGAACGCCAAAATAGCTCTACTAGACGCTCCACTCGAGGTAGAGAAGCCAGAGATCACCGCTAAGATCAACATCACGAGCCCAGAGCTTATCAAGGCCTTCCTCGACGAAGAAGCGAGAATGCTGAAAGAAATGGTTGATAAGATTGCTTCGACTGGTGCTAATGTTGTGATTTGTCAGAAGGGTATTGATGAGGTTGCGCAGCACTTCCTCGCCAAGAAAG
>JAADCY010000159.1 GCA_013154205.1 Thermoproteota archaeon
CAAGACTAGGTTCTTTCTCGAGCTTATCGAATAGCTTTAACGGGTTAAGATTTGTGAGTATGTCTCCGTTAATTACTAGGAACTTTTCTTCCTTCGACAATATATGCTCAGCATTCTTTATGGCACCACCTGTTCCTAAAGGCTCATCTTCGACAACATACGTTACTTTTACTCCGAGCCTACCACCGCTTCCAATGTGCTCGATTATCTTCTCCTTCCTATAGCCTACTAGGAGGACGAACTCGTTGAACCCGTATTGTTTCAGCCACTCTATCTGGTGTTCTAGTATAGGTCTATCAGCCACCCTTACCAAGGGCTTCGGTATTTCCTCCGTATAAGGCCTCAGTCTTTTCCCGAAACCACCAGCTAGAATAACAGCCATCATGTTCGATCACCCAGAATAGTTTTTCCAGTATTAATTTTTATAAACACTGAGAAAATAAAATAATATGCTCGGGCAGCGCCGCCGTAGCTCAGCCCGGGAGAGCGCCCGGCTGAAGACCGGGTTGTCCGGGGTTCAAATCCCCGCGGCGGCACTATTCTATAATGGTTGATGAAGTGATGGATAAGATGAACGTGAAAATAGTGATTGTACCGTTGACGAGATGTTATGTTTTTGACTTTATAGAAGATTGGCGTAGAATGGTCTATGATGTCTTGACGAGGATTTTTACAGATGTCGAGGTAGATGTATGGCCAGAGATCTTGAAGATTCCTTTATCATGTTTTGATTGGACTAGGAAACAATATATTGGGCCTTGTATATTGAAGCATCTCTACGTATCATTTACTGATATGATCAGAGCAGATGTTTTTCTCGTTGGTATAGGCTATATCGATGCTTATGATAATGGTCTAAACTTCGTATTTGGAGAAGCATCCCCTGCTAATAGAGTTGCTTTTGTAAGTACGCAAAGACTTGATCCAGCATTCTATAATATCGGTAGGCGTGATAGTGGTAGATATGATCTCTATGTGGAACGAGTTTCTAAGGAAATAATCCATGAATTAGGCCATCTATTCGGATTAAATCATTGTAGTAATCCTGATTGTGTTATGAGTTTCAGTAATTCTGTATATGATGTGGATAATAAATCCATGTATTTCTGCAGTCAATGTAGTAAGAGAATACTAGAGAATATAGGATAGGTTAATCGGTCATTAAATATCGAGGACAAAATAGGCTTCCCAGTGATCCTCATCCTTAATTATCTTCATTAAATGATATGTTACTGCTTTAACCTCTACTCTTGCTTCGTGTCTAGAAGGATCAAATTCTTCTCCTTTACAGATTCCTTGAATACTATATACGAAGCCGTTTTCTTGTCTTTCAATACTTATATTCTTAACCTCGACATCACTGCACATAACATTGTAGCTGTAATAGATGTAAAGGAGTTCTTCAAGCCATTTATATAGTAGGCTCTCTAGGTCAAATCCGTCGGCACTTACGCTATATTCTTTAGAGCGTGAAATTAGATCGGTGTTTGTCATGGTTTCAAATAATGCTATTCCTGCATTTTCAAATAATTCTGGTAGACTCTCTCCTATAGCCTTGATATATACATCTGCAGGGTGATCTAGAAATTCAAATTTCTTTTTTAAGACCATTATTCTCCACCATGTTTTGAAAAAGTTTTTAGGGATTAAATAGGATTGCAGGAGAAAGTTGTTTTATCTGAACTATTTCTTCATTAGACCTATTACTATTCCTATTAAGAATCCAAGTGTTACGGGGCCTACCATGAGGAGACCTAATGTTCCTAGGAATCCTAATATTATATTTTTGAACTCCATAGCCGTTATTCCTAGCTTTGTCAAGAATCCTTGTATGCTTCCACCTAAGCTCCATACGTTAAGGACGGCTCCTATTATTAGTATAGCTATGAATGCTATGATGTACTTAGCCATTTTAGCCATAATGTATCCTAGGGCTATTCCCATTATTATCTCTATGATTATTGCTATAGCTACTTGTGGGTTTGTGAGCGCGGCGTGTATGAAATCAGATAGCATTGCAGATGTTACATTTCCTGTATTGTTTACAGCAAATGAGTATCCTGTTAATAATGAGAACATGCATTTTCACCTACTAGAGTAATTGTTAGAGTTGTTTATTAGTTTGTCTAGTAGCTTTAATAAAAATGGTGTACATTTCCAAATAAATCCCGAACAGCTAGGTTATTGTTTCGGTGCTTTATCATGTTTTTCCATGAAGTATTTCTTGTATTTTTTAACTGCTTCTTCAACAAATTTAATTATCTCTTCATCATCTGCATACTTCTTTTCCTCTAGTTCTTTATTCACTGTAATGACATACGTGTCTAGGTAATAACGGATGAATTCTTTGAGCTCGGCTAACTTTTTCAGCTCTAATTCGACTGCGTCAGAGTTCATGCATTGCTTATAACAAGTTTCTAAGCTCCCCAGTACACCCGCGAATCTAATAGCGAGAGTTTTAAGCTCATCTATTACTTCCTTAAGTCTTAATCTGTAGTATAGGTAGCCCGACTCTATTTTTAGATAATAAAATCTCTTATCCCACAATTCTCTACTGTCAACGTCTTTACCATATTGTCTCTCGAGCTCATCGTATCTCAGGCCTTTTTGTACTAATTCCTTTAAGGCTTGCAGGTAATCTATGTTATTTCTCTCCGCATACTGCTTGATCAGTTCCCGTATATTCTCTGGTATTTCTTCTTTGTCTTTTGTTTTCTTGCTGAAGATTTTGATCTTCAATGTCCTGTTTCGCCCCATCTTACTCGGGAAACAGTATATCAGTAAAACTGGCTAAACGTCTTTCTCAAGTAGATCTAGGATTTGATGGAACACTGTTATTGCTTCTGAAAATGCCTTTTTACCTAAATTATTTATTTGGTATAGGGTTTCGCCCCCTATTTTTACAGTGTCGATAAGACCCTCATGGGCAAGTCTATATATGACGGTATAGACTGTAACTGTTGCTGGCTTATAAGGTAGCGTTTTCTTCACATACCTTACTACTTCGTATGCTTTAACAGGTTCTTTTTTTATTAACATGTATTTGAGCACGTATATCCATAGATTCTCAATGGTTAGTTTTTTCATAAGTCTCTTCAACGGTTTTAGTTGGATATTTTTCATCGTTGTCACAGCTTAAGATTTATCATAAAATGTTATATAGTTTTTAACCTATATTTATCAACATAAATATTTTTGGTGATAAAATATGGTTGTTAACATAGGAATAATTGGCATCGGAAATATAGCCTCTATGCTGATCCAGTCGATTGAATACTATAGAGAAAAAGGTGACTTCACAGGCGTAATGCATCAAATAGTAGACGGAATGAAAGTTACTGACATAAATATTGTTTACGCTATCGACATAGCTGAAAACAAAGTAGGTAAACCACTGAACGAGGCCATATATGAATATCCAAATATTGTTCCAAAAATAGTTGAACCAGACAAACTAAGATGCAGAAACGTAATTGTAAGGATGGGTAAGATACTAGATGGAGTCGCTCCCCATATGATCAATGTATTCAAACCCGCGAAACAACCTGAACCAACAATTGATGATATTGTAAAAGAACTTAATGATACGGGAGTTGATGTGCTCGTTAATCTATTACCTGTTGGCAGCCATAATGCTACGAGATTTTATGCCCAAGCAGCGGCTAGAGCAGGTGTTGCTTTTGTTAATTGCATACCGGAATTCATTGCAAGTGATAAAAAGTATGACCTATTGTTTAAAGATAATAACGCGCTTGTCTTAGGGGATGATATTAAAGGACAGTTAGGAGCAACCATTCTTCATAGAACTATAGCATCACTAATATCGATGAGGGGCTGTAGGCTTCTTAAGAGCTATCAGTTAAACATTGGTGGGAATACGGACTTCCTAAACATGATCGATCCAACACGTTTGACCTCAAAGAAAATAAGTAAGACTATGGCTGTAGCGTCGACGCAGCCTGATCCCGATGCGATCAAGAACTACATATATGCTGGGCCTAGTGGTTATGTAGAGTTTCTAGGAAATACTAAGGTGGCTTATATGTACTTGGAGGCCGAGAGCTATGGTGGAGCCAAGCTTACTATTGATGTAAAACTGACTGTCGATGATAAGTCGATGGCTTCAGCGGTCCTTGTAGATGTTGTTAGGATCGCTAAGGCATTGAGTGATCGTGGAGTTGTAGGTTCGCCCTATTGGGCATCAGCACCATTCTTCAAACATCCGCCGAAACAGTTCCGTTCAGACTGGGAAGCATTAAGGGTCCTCTATAGTAAGTTCGATGAATATGGTATTGATATCAAACCTAAATATGTATTTTATTAAAATAATTAGTATTTTTTGTAAGAAACAATGTATAGATAAATATATCAATTTCTCTGTCTCTAAACTATACCAACAAGCCGATTATTTTAAAATAAACTTGTAATATCTTAAATAACGGAAAGAAAGAGTGGATGCTTGTAGACTATGTTGTTATCCAGTGAAATAAGAAGTAATGGAGACGATGACGATGCCGGACATCGATGAACTAGTATTTACACTTGCCGTGGTATTGCTTCTTGGTGTTACTGCTTATTTAATAAGCCGTAAGGCTAGGCTATCATACATATTTGTCTTCATTATTTTGGGTTTACTCTTCGGCCCTGTACTCAATGTTGTAAATACTGATCTAGCTAGAAGACTGTTTGATTACGTAAGAGTTTTCGGCTTAGTAATTATATTGTTCACGGAAGGCCATAACTTAAAATGGTATATTTTGAAGAAACACTTGCCAACGATAGGCACACTTGACACTCTTGGATTAATCGTAACAGCAGTACTTGCCGGATTGTTCTTCTCATACGTATTTCACTTACCATTTATTGCAGGGTTCTTGTATGGTGCAATAATATCTGCGACGGACCCAGCCACACTTATTCCATTATTTCATCAATATAAAGTACGTGATGACCTTAGAATAATACTTGAATCAGAATCTATATTTAACGACCCATTAGGTATTGTGCTGACTTCACTGGCTGTAGCTTTCGTCGTACCTCAAGCGCCCAGTGCACAATTTATTGAGTATTTCGCTCAGTATATGCCATTATCTTTTGCAGCGCTATCGTATTTTCTCTATGAAGTAATAATATCGATCATACTAGGAGTGGGTGTTGCTATTATTGGATACCTACTTATAAGACATTTGAAATTTGAAAGAAATGAAGAAATAATATTGTTCGCTCTGGGCCTCGCATTCATAGGTTTCTATATCGGAGAAAAACTAATGGCTTCAGGATATTTGGTTGCAACAACTCTCGGAATAATACTGGGTAACCATCACGAGTTTTTCAAAGAGACGGCAGAGGACGAGCTGAAAATCAGGAGCACTATTGATACAGAGCTGCATTTTAACGAGGTTCTCTCAATGTTTGCTGCTGTATTCATATTTCTACTTCTCGGTATGAGTATAAGATTAAATGTATTAATTGCGACTTTTCTACCATCACTTCTTGTCGCTCTAGGCGTAGTACTAGTTGCAAGGCCGATAGCGTGCTTACCAATAATACCTATCGGTAAGTGGAGTTTCAAAGAATATTTATTCATGTCGTTGGAAGGCCCAAGAGGTGTGGTGCCGTCAGTGCTTGCGTCGCTTCCTCTCAGTCTCGGTATAATGTATAACAATCCAACACTCATTAGCTGGGGAGAAGTTATCCTAAGCACAACGCTGATAACAATAATAGTATCTATTATCCTGGAAACATCATGGTTACCATTCCTAAGGAAGAAACTATTAGGAGAATGATTATCAAGGATGGTTCTTGTAGTGGGAATAAAAACTATAATTAGTTAAGAATAGATACTCTTTTCATCTAGGATTAAGGGTGGCTTTCATTGCCTAGAGCGAAGACTATGGCTATTATTGGAATTGTGATCATAATATTGTCATCTATACTCATATATTTGACATATAGTGAAGCTTATTCAATGAAGCTTGAACAGAAATACATGTATACAGGTGTGTATGGTGATATTCCTATAAAGTTATTTCCATATAAGAATCAATTATATGTGTTAGCATCTACTCAATCCAACGATGTAGCAGTATATAAGCTGAGCAGTGACGGGCATCTGTTCTGGAGAATTACGCAGAGTCAAGGCCGGCTAATTCCGCTAGACATCTATTACCTATACGGTCATATACTTACAGTAACAACTACAAAGGATCGACACACCGTTATGATAGATTCATTCTCGCCTGTCAATGGCGCATTGCTCAATAACATAACAATTAGTTATCCACCAATATACTGGGTATTCTCAGACGATCTTGTTTCAAGATACATTGTTATTGGCGGCGCCCGTTATTCGGCAGGCTTCAAACTACAGAATTTCATTTCACTAGCAGATATTCTTAGCAATAAAAATGAATGGACAAAAATATGGGGAGGTAAGGAAGTCGATTCTATACTAATGCTTGGCCATAATGATCTAGGGATAGTATATCTTAGTCTTAACGGTAAAGATGTATATATTGGCATTATTGGATACAATGGTAAAATCTACTGGAACCACACACTTGGGAAAATTCGTATTGTTTCACTAAGAGTTATCGGAAATGACGCGTATATTCTAGCATATAATCCGGCACCTCTTATTTATCACGTTGATCTAAGGACTAGGAGTATTCTAACAACTTATTTGGATTACTTAACAACGAAATATACGGGATTGAACATAACGTCATTCGACATCAATAGTAACGGCACCATAGTGATCGGAGGATATTATGGAGAAACACCTAGTAAAGGAGTAATTTTTCTAAGTGATCTAACACAACTGGAAAAAGGACATGTATTGACAGAAATAACGATCACGTCTTCAGGATCAGTAACTATAACAGCGGTCAAACTAGTAGGTAACACGGTGTATGTTAGCGGTACAGCGTCAGGAACTTTATTCGTAGCATCATACGGATATGTTAGGATAAACGAATGGTACATGGTAATTCTCCCCATTCTATCCTTGATCAGCGGTATCATACTCGTTCTCCTGGGATGGCTTAGAACTAGGAAAACAAGCAATGAATAATCATAGTAGCAGTTGTTTTTCGCCGAAAACAAGACATTTTCGACTAACCCCCCAGAATTAATAGTGCCCAAAGAATCCAGGGGGATGATGAAAGCGTTATCGCAGTACATTTCAGCATTACTACTACTTATAATATCTATAGTGGGAATGGCGCTAGTATCCTCATATTCTCTACACTCCAAGAACGCTGTCGAAGGACTAACAACAAACTACTGCGGAACAGAAGACAGCATAGTATACATCGGATACTCTAAAAACTACATATATCTATATAACTCAGGCGCAACCCTACATCTACACGTTTCTGTAGAAGCTCTAATAGACAATAAATGGATAAACACAACGATCGTTGAACCACACACTATATTCAGAATATCAGCCAGTAATCCTACAACGACCCTTTTAACAAATAATGGATGCATCCTGGTGATCAAGCCGTGAAAGCTTTAGGAACAATTTATGCATCGTTTGTACTCATATTGATAGTTACAGCTATGCTAATAGCATCATACCAGGTATTAAACAATGCATTGAATAAAACAAACCAAGCAATGCATTCTAACATTAAGAAAATAGAGGCAATGGCCAGAGAACCAGCACTAGATCTATCATACATAAACAATTCACTTTACCTTGTTATACAGGCAGTAGAGCCTGTCAGAATAGAATATGTCTTCATCGATTATATGAACGGAACAATAATATTCGACAAAATAGATCGATATATAGAAAACACAACATATATCAAACTACCAATAACACAATATACACAGCCATTCAAAACAGGAATAATAATAGATCCAGGCATAACTATCTATTATAATCCTATGAAAGACCCTTGGATCACAGCTAGAAACATAATACCGAACACAACATATATAGACCAAAAACTGATCACGGCCTTGCAGAAAACAGATGATCTAAGCACGCAGGCTTCGCAGCCAATATATAACCCGGTACTCAGAAACAATACGATAATCATAAAAAGCGTAAACACGACGATCTCTAAAACGCTCCTCGATCTAACGAGTACACCCCTAAGAATAGAATTACAAATATCGAGGCTAATATCCCCTAACTTTACACTAATTTATCCAACAACAAGAAGCAAAGTGCTCGAGAACAACGGAGTGGCAAAAATAGCCTCCATAGTAATCAATGGCTACCCGCTAAATATCTATGCAGTCTACACCACGTTTCCATCCACCTATCTCTTCTCAATGATAGGACTACTCATAAACTCGACATATTCGACAAACATAGTATTCAATGGAACAATAAGAGTAGAACAATCAATGAAACCAACTGTAATTAATCTAGGCGGATATCTTGTAAAAATATTTAATCAGAATTTAAATATTCCTCTTGCATTAGCACCAATATCAAACACTTCGATAGATCTTGTAGGTAAGCAATATGTAAAGCAAGTTGGGCTTAACAAAGAAACATTCTTGTCAATCAATGGTAGTGTTACAGGAAACATCACCAGCGACGGATTAATCATACTTAGCTATGGAAGATATATCGACGATGTGTGGGGAAAGCCGACACAGATAAACATCACAGTAGAACTCAACATTACATCCATTGAACTGATAAATATAGAGCCCAAACCAATACCTATAGAAATAAATTCAAAATACATAACAATACGTGAATGGCACATAGGCACTTCTGTTGCTAACAGCGATAACTATGCTAAGGGAATATTCAACATATTCAAAATAATAGGCTACCAAAACAAACAGCCAATACTGATCCTAAACTATGGGAGCAATACTGTTTATAGAGAAATAACTGGGACAACCAGTCCATTATACGTCAAGTCAAACTACACAATAGAAATAATCCCTAGCATACCAAAGTGGATATTACAATGGCATAGTCCTCTCCAAATAAATGTCATAACAACACGATATAGTGCATTCCAGCTCCAATACTTCAAAGTACTTGGCGATACAATACCATCAAATACAACAGCGGTATACATCACTTTGTTACCAGACGCACTAATCATACAGGAATACCCGTCTAAAAAGACCATCTTAGTACTACTCCCACATTTCCAGCACCAAATAAGCATTAATCCCGGATACGAGTGGGAATATCTCACAATAACATGCTATGAAGGTACAAATATTACAATAAATAACCCAACAAACAATACTGTCTCTGCATCAATCATACCGATTTACCTACAGTCACCCGATAATCCATTGACATTATATTATGAGCCAAAAATACTAAATCCATCATATCCATCCATAACAATGAAACCTGGAGAAAACACTGCCAATATAACACTCTCAGCGGGATACTATCTACTGATCCCCATACAACAAAACACTGATGATTTCTTAGAACCACTGATATTAAAAGTGATCTAGCAGCCTAAAATAAGGAACTAAAAATAGGGTAATACCCCCCTAACCCCCCGGGAAAACCGGGGTATGATCACACCGATCATGAGTAGTATTACTTAAATACAGACCCAATAAATAACGTTTTTCGGATAACTCAGGTTGGGTGAGAACAGTTATGAATAAGCAAATAAAGGGTATATTGTACGTGGCATTAATCCTAGTTGCAACATTGTCAGTTGCGATGCCATATATTGGCATAAGTACAGTTAACGCAGCATTACAGGGATACTTCGTTGTTAGACCTATAATATACGATAATGTGTTAAACACTTATAACGTAAGTTGGAGCCCAATATGGAAGACAGAGACTGTACCTGTAAACCTTTCAGACACATCTGGTAACGGTAGTGAGATAGCACTTGACTTAACAAACCTTAATACAACTACGGCATCATATCTATGGATATGGATATCAACCGAAGAATATCCCAGTGCAGCAATAGTTAAGTCTAAAGATGCGGTACTAATAGGACCTATACCAGCTACACTGGTCTCCAACAAGTATTACACCCCGCTAAATAATACGAATATATACAAGCCATTCAATGGAAACATGGTAAACGACTTAGCAATATTTACTAACTGGACTTACACAACAAATGGTTTGACGGTGGGTACGCCACCATTATTAATAGGTAAAGTAATTGTCGGAAACAATACTATTATAATAAGATTGCCTAAAATACTAGTGCAGGGTGTTAAGTACTACATAAAGATTACTGACATATCGCCAGACATATTTACGACAAATCCGTCGGCACTAGTGCCTGCAATTCCATCATCCAATCCATTTACAGTAGTTCAAGGTATTTGGGAAATAACACCAGTACAGACAACACTACAAGAGCCATATGTAATTCCAAATGAGACAATAAGGATAACAGGAATAGGTATATCACAGTTACCATTCAACATTACCATAAATGGTAATGTCTTAGAGGACAAAATTAACCAAACAGCTAGCATTGTAAACTATACTACCTACTTAGGGACTGAGTGGAATGCAACACAGTATACAACATATATCAAAGTACCTGATCTAGAACTAATTGATGGTACAACAGCTTCGGTCACTGTTTCAGTAGTAACTGGGAACAATGTTAACGCGACAAAGACATTTACAGAACTATATAGGTATATAATGCTGAATGCAACTAATGTGTTCGACTTATCTGCTTCAATACCATACAGCCCCTCAAACATTGAAAATATAACAAATATATTGGTGCCACATTATAACTATAATGTATCAAAATATAATAATATTGCATTCAGGGCACCTGGAACAACACTAAATATGACTCTATACAACTTCCCCTATGAGGGAAGTGCTACTGTAAGCATCGTAGGTCTAAACAATATTAGCTATAGTAAGAAGGTGGCAGTAGTTAACTTCAATGATAATGGAACAGCATCCATATTCAATTTAGCAATACCAATCGATATAAATGAAAGTGGTAATTATTCGATAGTAATCAAGGATAATGATGGTGTCATATTTAACTTTACAGTACTGATACACATAGTACCCTACATAACAGTAAGTCCAGAAGAGGGATATGTAGGCGAACAAGTAAACGTGACATTACACAGATTTGACGACTACGTAGGTGACATAGTGACATTATGGTTCAAGGTTAACGATAATTATGTGGTTGAACTGGCTAATACGACAATAAATCATGCTGAAACGACTATAACAGTGACCATACCGGCAGCTACAGGCGGTAATCATACTATATATGCAGCTGACAAGCTCGGTAATTGGGCAACTTATGGTGCGTGGAACACTACATTTACTGTACTACCTAAAGTATGGGTTGAGCCCTCAGTAGTAACACCTGGTACAAAGTTTATTACAATATATGCGACTGGACTGGTTAACGAGTACTACGATATACTGGTAGATCAGGGAACAATATTATGGGGCTTCCAGCCAACAGCAGATGGTAATCTAACAGTAACAATACCTGCAACAGGTCTAAAGCCCGGACTCCATGTTGTGGCTCTATACCAGAACTACTGGGCCCAGGCAGCAAACGTGACAGAACCGCAGCTATACGCAACATTCACGGTAGCAGGGCCAACACTTGAGGACGTACTAAACGCAGTAAACGGGCTCAGCACACAGCTCAATGACGTAGTAGTAGGCATCAATGACCTCAAGGCACTCATCACAAGCCTGGGTGACGACATAACACTAAAGCTACAGAGCATCAACAACACGTTAGCAACACTAATAGTTGAGAAGAACAACGAGGTAATCGCCAAGCTATGCACAAAGCTCAACGAGCTCAACGCAACAATAGTGTCAATCAAGGGCGACGTAGTAGAGCTGAAGACCGCCGTAGGAGACATACAGACAACACTCCAGGCACTTAAGAGCAGCAACGCAGAGCTCAAAGACCTCATCGTGACAAAGTCCGGTGAGATCAAGGGAGTAATAGAGACAACCGCTGGCAACATAACCGCAAACCTGAACGCACTAGAACAGCTGATCAAGAGCGGGCTAAAGGTAGACACACAGACACTGCTATCAAAGATTGACGAGATAAAGAGCCAGCTAAGCAGCATCAGCGGATCAGTAAGCACTGTCTCAAGCAAGCTAGACCAGCTAGCATCAACACTCGACGACCTCAAGTCAATGCTCAGCAACGTCCAGAGCACCGTATCCAATGTACAGAGCACAGTAACCGACATCAAGAGCAGCCTACAGGACATTAAGAACACAGCCAACAGCCTCGCAAGCAAGATCGAGTCAACCGCCAGCGACCTAAAGAGCTACATAAGCAGCCAGAACTCAGACCTCAAGAAGGCAGTAGAAGGAATCAGCGGCACAGTATCAACATACGGAATAATCAGCATCATACTCATAATCATAGCAATCGCCGTCAGCGGCTACGGAGTATACAAGAAGAAAGAGTAACACCAATAACATATACTAATAGGGTTTCAAAAAATATTTTTTAAATATAAAACTTCTATCAATTCTATACAATATTCTAACATAGTCTTTAGGATCCGGTTCTTATCATATAGAGTTCAAAAGATTCCCGCGAGAACTTATTTGAGAATAAGATTTAACCACCCACTCTAGTGGTACAATTTTAAATAATACATTCTCTAGAAAAATAGTTTGGTCTAAACCTAATCCGGATTGTAGGGTGACTCCTATGAATAAATGGTATATTCCTCTAATACTAGTGTTCACCGCAATACTTCTCCTTCCTGCCCTGACCCCATTCGCAACAGCATACGCCATACAAACAAACAACGAACTATCATACAAGCCCTGGATGACAAAGCTCTCACCACAACTCCTCGACAAGTCATTCTATAACGAGAACCTCTTCGCTAAACTGAACATACCGTTAAAAACACCCGGAAACCCGCCGGACGCCCATATAATAGCGCGTGTAAGGCCTGGACAGACTAAAGTAATCATATTGGCTTCACCACTGACAGATATAGGATTCATACTAAAGCATACAAAGGGGATCATATTTGCGTACAAGTTGCCCCAGTACTGGTATATCGAGGCATGGGCGACATACAATGATGTAGTATCACTAGCGAAAACACCCTATGTCTTCAAGATAATAGCGCAGGAATCACCAGTCAAACAGATACTTGACGAGCAAAACAACGGCCTACAATCATCTAAACTTCCAGGCGTAGGCAGAGCCGAACCAACACTATACGCTGCGGCTAAGACGATAGGTGCAACCCAGGTCTGGAAACAATACAATATCACTGGAAAAGGAATAACCGTAGCAGTTGTAGATACGGGAGTAGACTTCGGCATAACAGACCTAGGAGTTGGAGCCATAGCTAGAACACCCAACGGAATACCGATGATATTCGACGCCGATGAACTAGGCCTAACACTAACTCTAAGCAAAGCTATTGATGAAAACGGCACACTAAAAGTAGAACTACCTGTCACGTTCTTCAGCTGGCCAAGCACTATCGGTCAGACGAACGATGGATGGGTACTATATGTATCGCCCTCAGGCCACGTATACCAGGTAACATTCCCGCTAAGCCAGTTTAAAGTCGGTGACATACACAGCAAAGACAATATCTTCAAGTTCGGTATAGCAGTACAGACGGTCTACCCGCACTATGGAGGCGTGGGCATCCTACAATACACTATCCCAATAATACTGGCTGATACAAATGATGACGGAAAATACGATACGGTCTACGCCGATCTATCAACAACATACTACTACATAATGTACGTCCTACACGAAGCAGGAATAGCGCCAGCCCCCAACCCGGCATGGGCAGACTTCAGCTTCGCAGACGAAAAACCAGCATACTACGGCCACGAAGTAATGGCCCGCGACTTCAACGGCGACGGTGTAAATGATTTCAGTGCAGGAGAACTGGCCGGCTGGGTATATGACTGGCTAGGAATACTAACCGGCTATACCAAGGCATACGGCTGGGACAAGGACTGGGAGTACAACGCAGTAATCCTCCCAGGACTCGACCCCAACGGATACTACGTAGACATAGCGTATGACTGGCTAGGACACGGTACAAGCTGTGCATCAGTAATAGCTAGCCGTGGAAGAGTAGCATACAACCTAGGCTACGGAGTATTCCATCTAAAAGGAATAGCTCCCGACGCCAAAATAGCATCAACACCGGGCTACCTAATCAACGCCTTCACAGCAGAGTTCTTCTGGTCAGGATTCTCAGCGGTTAACAACATGCCTTGGAACTGGCAGTACACAGGCGAGCACAAAGCCAATATTATCAGCAACAGCTGGGGAATGAGCTATATAGGAATAGTAGGATTCGCTTCAGGAATGGACCCAATGAGCATGATGGTCAACTACCTAGTATCAGAAACAGGCACAATAATAGTCTTCGCCATGGGTAACGGCGGCCCAGGATATGGCACAGCAACAATACCCGCCGCAGCAGGCCTAATAATAAGCGTAGGCGCGTCAACACTGTTTGCCTACAGACCACTATATGGATACCTGCCAGCTCCCGGAGGAGAAGTGGTCAGCTGGAGCGACCGCGGACCAACCGATATGGGAGTAGCCAAGCCAGACGTCGTAAACATCGGTAGCTTCGCATGGGCACCAGCACCCTGGCACTTCGGCCTCGGAAACGGC
>JAADCY010000074.1 GCA_013154205.1 Thermoproteota archaeon
CAAGCTCGTGACTGGCATGCTGATAGAAGGCGAAGAACACACGCCGCCAGGAGTCTATAGGACGCTGAGAAGAGCGTTGAGCCTTAACCCGGGCATCTTGATAGTGGACACGGGTGCCGGTACTGGGAACGCTGTGTCAATGGGATTTAGGGATGCCGACCTAGTCCTAGTGGTAACTGAACCCACTCCTCTGGGAGCTCACGACCTTGAATCTATACTGAGGGTTACGGATGACATGGAAAAACGTGTATGGCTTATTATCAATAAGTACGGGATAGGCGATCAGAAAATACTTGAAGAGGTCATAAAGAGACATAGGGTCGAGAAGATCTACCGTGTACCCTATGATAAGAGTGTTGCGGAAGCATATGCTTTAAGCAAGCATCTCCTCATGTATCGCCCGGGATCGCCTGCTTCCAGAGCACTTCTCAGCATAGCAGAAGATGTTAGGAGGTGGATTAACGCTTGATCGAGATAAGTATCGTGAGCGGTAAGGGCGGTGTAGGCAAGAGCTTACTAGCTGCTCATCTAGCCATATTGTTATCGCGTAAATGGCGGCTTATCGCTGTTGATGCTGATGCAGAGGCTCCCAATATGCATATAGTGCTCGGAATCAAGGAATGGGATAGAGTGATTGGGCACCATGAGGGTAGGAGAGCCTTTATCCTACAGGACAAGTGTACTGGTTGTGGCGAATGTCTAAAGGCCTGTCAGTTCGGCGCCATCAGAGTCGATGATGGAAAATACGTGGTTGATAAATGGCTCTGCGAAGGATGCTACACATGTAGCCTTGTATGCCCGGTTAAAGCAATTAGGTTCGAGAGAGATGTTCTCGCAGGATGGATTCGTGTGAAAGAAACTACTAGATGGGGCTTCCCACTAGTCTCGGCCGAGATAACGCCGGGGAGACCTAATAGCGGCAAACTAGTGACGGAAGCCAGGAACACGGGAAGGGCAATCAATAATAATGCCGACCTAATGCTTCTCGACTCAGCAGCTGGAATAGGATGCCAGGTAATAGCCAGCCTTGCAGGGAGCCATGCAGCCATACTCGTTGCGGAGCCGACGCGTGCAAGCATAAGTGATCTGAAACGCGTCATAAAGCTGGTCCAGCACTTTAGGATACCCTCTATGCTCGTAGTTAACAAATACGATCTGAACACCGAGCTATACGAGGAAATACTCGGTATCGCTGAGAAGAACAAGATCGATGTTCTCGGCAGGATACCCTATGATGAAAACGTCCCAAGATCATATGTTGCTATGAAACCGCTCATAGAATACAATCCAGACTCCCCCGCAGCCCAAGCACTAATAGAGATCGGTGATAGGCTCGACAATGTTCTATCAAGATTCGATGAGTGGCGTCTTGAACACCTACCTGAAGCTTATAAGCCGTTTACACCCATAGTTATTAGACCAGGTGAAACGTTAGGATAACCTAACATGCTTACAGGGTGATAGAAGAATGGTCAAACTAGCTATCCCAACCGAGAAAGGAGGATTAGAAGATAATATTTATCCAAGATTCGGCCGAGCACCCACCTTCACAATAATCGAGATAGAGGACAAACAGGTTAAAAACATAAGAGTTGTCGAAAACCCGGGTTACAGAGCATCAGGAGGAGCCGGTGTTAGAGCCGTGCAGCTTCTAGCCAATGAAGGAGTAAAAATAGTGCTAGGGCCGACCCCGGGACCCAACGCTTACTTCGCGCTGAAGAATGCAGGGATAAAGCACTATCCAGTACAAGGACTTAGTGTTAAAGAGGCCGTTGAGGCCTTCATCCGTGAAGACGACTAGATAATCATGTCAAAAATATATCGGATCAGTCGGGTGTGTTGATCTCATCCCATAAACGGTCGTGCCGGGAGTAATTCATCACCATGGATGAAATCCTACAATGATTATTTTTATTCTTAGCGTCCCCGCAGTATTTTCAATAACCTGAAATTATATGGTAGCGGTACTAAGACACCAGCTAGTCCACTGAAGATCTTCCTGTTATAAATTATCTTCATCTCCTCCCAGAGCTCATGGTCTCCGGCCAAGTAGTAGTCGATTATGGACTTTATGATATCAGTATAGACGTTTATATCTAGGAACGGATTATCCGTGACTAGTCTGATCGTCGTTGTTACCAAGAATATGAATAGATCCCATGCATGATGCACTCTATTACGCGATTTTATCGCTTGTTCAGCATCAATAACATAGATCCTGTTCCCACTGATAATGAAGTTCTGGAACTTAGTGTCTCCAAGAGCATATCCATAATCATGTATGCTCCTAATAGCCCATGCCACATCCCGGTACCTGTCCTTCTCGAGGCCAGGAACGAATTTCTTTCCCTCAATAAACTCTCTAATCAGCTTGATACCTCCCCAATCGACGAGAATAGGTCTTGGGACAGGGAGTTTCCTACAGAGTTCTCTTAGAAAAACAGATTCTCTCTCAAGTCTTTCACGGGGAATAAATGTGAAGGGATAAATTGTGACTGGAAGACTGGCTGATTTAATAATAAACCATTTCAGGAGGCCTGGTGTTCGATCGTATTTCTTCAGCGCGTACTTGACCCCATTTATCATTATTACTTGTGTCTGGCTGAAAAGCTCGTCCAGAAGGTCTAGGAGTCCTTTTCGCTCTTCCAATTCCTTGGTTCACCGTTCCGAGACAAATATGGTAGGGAAGGGATGCTTTATGTCTAGTCGTATATGTCTTCAGGTATCTCTATGATCTTCTTACCTGCTACGACTTGGTCTACACTGTGTATTGCTCCGCCTAGCTCCTCGATAACCATTCTGACTTCGCCGTAATCTATGTCTTGGCCCTCGATAACTACGATGATGTTCTGGGTCTCGACATCTACTTCTTTAACAGTAATATTGACAGCGTCAACACCCTCGACTTTTGAGAGGTTCTCCGCGACATCGACTATGCTTGGACCTTTAATCGGTACGAGTACGTCTAGCACGAGACGTTTTATCAAGGCCTCATCAATCACCACAATACATGTATGGATTAGACCAGGTATTAAGCATAATGGAGTAGGGCGATAAAATTATAATAAGTATTCCTTGTATCCCGAATATGTAGAAATACAT
>JAADCY010000197.1 GCA_013154205.1 Thermoproteota archaeon
TCAATATTCTTTGACTTTACAGCATTTATAAATGATGAAGCATCGAATAAATAATGTTTCATCATCTTTTCTCACGATCTTCCCTAATATGCGATACTATTCTATCAATATCAATGAGTTCAAGAACATCACTTAGTTCATCAAGCTTCTTTTTTATCTCCTCGATGCGCTTCTTTTTAACTTCACGCTCAAGTGCTTCTCGGAGAACCGCTGATATATTTATTCCTAGCCGTTCAGCCTCTTCTTTGAGCTCTTTTTTAACTTTTGTTGAAACAGTAACATACTTACCCATTATACCTACCAAGACATTCCTACTTTAAAGGTAGTAATTTATTTTTACCATAACTAATAATCACTCGAAAGATTATTGTAACCAGATAGAATGATAATAATGCCGATCAAATATTTGTTTTAAGAGGGATAATTATGTCTGAAATGTACTCCGGTTGGGTTCCTCAGAAGGAAGTTGTTCTTCCAGGGAATATTGTTATTGGTGGTTTGCCTGGTTTAAAGCCATTGTTAATGGTTGGTAGTGTGTTCTATATAGGTGACAAGTGCCTCGGCAGAGAAGGTATTGATAGAAGTTGCGTCGAGGAGAAATACTCTCGTGCTGTTGAGGCTGCTGATAAGTATGGGTTGAAGTTGGGTGTCGATCTTATTGTTCCGGACAAGTCGTTGGCTGAGCAGATAGTCGACACGATAGACTTGTTCAGCCCGCCAGTCTTCTTGGATGTGCCCGATGAAGACGCTAGAACTCTGGTCTACAAGATGGTTAAAGAGAAAGATCTGGGTGATAGGATTGTCGCTAATGGGATAGATCCCTACACAGGCGAGGAACTCTTGAGGCTCATGAGGGATGCAGGCATTGATTCGGCGGTATTGCTTCTCTTCGACCCGAAAAACCCTACTGGTAGTCTGAGACCACACGACAGGCTGGACCTTCTCGAGGAGAAACTGCTCCCTCTAGTCATGAAGTACGGATTCAAGAATCTATTGGTTGACGCAATAGTGCTTGACCCGGCAAGTATTGCTCTGAGTAGTGAAACGATCTTTCTTGTGAAGAAAAAACATGGACTCCCTAGTGGGTGTGCACCAGCCAACAGTATAGGAGTCATATCCAGGAAGAAGCATGGATCCCAAACCTACTATAGCGTTAACGCTGCAGTAATAGCTTATCTACGAACAATGGGTGCTGACTACATAATGTATGGCCCGATGAAAAGACTCGAAACACTAGCCGAAGCGGCCGCCACAATAGATTCCCTACTAGCCTACAACCATCTACAAGAAGGCAAAAGAATCCCCCGTAGCCACCCGCTGAGAAAGTACTGGAAAAACATACAGAGACTCTTCACATCACAATAACAGGATAATATGAATACATTAGTATTCCGTCTATCATTAATTTATTATGTCTAGATAACTCGGGGGGATAATTATGGGTTCTTGGCTCTACTACGCGTTGCTCGGGGCTATATGTGCTGCTCTGGCAACTATTTTCGCCAAGATCGGATTAAAGGGTATAGATTCGCTGACCGTTACTGGTGTTAGGAGTGCTGTTATGACTGGCTTGATAGTATTGTTTCTCCTAGCATTGTTCTTGTCTGGTTCTTGGAGGCCACAGGTGATCACTGGGAAAGCATGGATATATGTGGTTCTCAGCGCGGCGGCCGGTGCTGCTTCCTGGATATTCTTCTTTAAGGCCCTGAGGATTGGCGAAGCGTCCAAGGTCGCTTTTATCGATAGGAGTAGTGTATTGTTTGTCCTTGTACTGAGTATATTGTTGTTGGGCGAGAAACCTGTTCCGCTAAAGATTATTGGTGGTCTATTGATATTTGTCGGCCTTGTGCTGATCAGTATATCGTAGTGATTAGTTTTTCTAACCAATGAGTATTAATATTTGAACAAATCTATTCTATTTATGTCTACAGATATATTCGGGAGGAGAAGATAAGCCTTGGAAAAACTATACAAGATAAGCTTAGGCTACGCTATGATGATGGCCATAACAGCGCTCGCTGTAGGTGTTTTCTACAGGGAATATACTAAGTACGCATTGAGCAATTTACCACTAGAGAAACAGATCATAGTATCATATTATTTATCACTATGCCATGGCCACTTCATATTAATGGGGCTAGTTATACCAGTAATACTGGCGTTAACAGCATATATCGTTCTCGGAGGAGAAGGAGACAATATATTGTTGAAGTCATTAATTATATACCTTATAGGCGCGACTGGAGCTTCAGCCTTACTACTATACAAGGGAGCAGGCATAATCAATTATTATGTATCCGATCCTTCCCAAGGGCTAACTAGTGCAGATCATGCATTATTCATGGGCTCAGAAATGCTGAGAGAAAGCCTCTACGGAGTATTTCATCTCCTCTTAGGATTAGGCCTGGTAATCTATGCAATGAGAATATTACAGCTCCTAAGAAGAAACAAATCGTGAATTAAACGCTAATGCATCGAACAACATGAATCAATTATTTTTACAGACACTATGATCTCTAAGCCCTAACTGTTATCTTGGTAGATAATGAAGATATTTCATCGTCGAGTTGCCTCAGGAAATCCCAGATCTTATGAACAGGTATCCGGGCACCAGCGGCTTCTGGATGACCCCCACCTGTTCCTCCCAGCCGGGGGCTTATCCTGCGTAGCAGCCGGTTGAGATCCACTCCTTTCACAGCCCTAATACTAATATTGTAGGTTCCCTTATGCCTCTGGATGGCAACTCCTACGGGCTTCCTACTATATGTTCGTGCATAGATAGCGGCTTTGCCGAGGCTTCCAGGAGGATCAATAACGTATCCGAGGTTCTTCATTGTCTTGACGCTCTTGGAGACCCATTGCCTTAGCTCCTCGTCATTGACGCTCTCGATCAATGCTCTGACGAGCAGTTCACTAAGCCCGCTCGGTAGTTTGTTCTGGGATAAGTGATAGACTATGTGTCGTTTGAAATCATACATGCGCCGACTACCCTCAAGGCCTTGTGTCAATACTCCTGCTTCGAAGTAGATCGTCCGTTTATCCCAGTCTTTGAGAGTATTTATCACCCATGGCGTGGTGTCCAAGTAGTCACCTATCGCTC
>JAADCY010000150.1 GCA_013154205.1 Thermoproteota archaeon
ACATGCAGATGATCTACCAGGATCCGTATGCGAGCCTAAACCCGAGGATCAAGATAGGCGACCAGATAGCAGAACCACTACTAGTACACGGTCTCGCAACGCCTAGAGAAGCCAGAGAACAAGTCCTAGCAATGCTCAAGCGCGTAGGCCTTACACCGCCTAAGGAATTCTATGAGAGACTACCACACCATCTAAGCGGCGGTCAGAGACAGAGAGTTGTGATCGCTAGAGCGATGATACTGAAGCCAGAGTTCATAGTAGCCGACGAAGCAGTATCAATGATAGACGTATCCATGAGAGCCTCAATACTAGACCTGCTAGAAAGCTTCCGCAGAGAATACCAGTTATCAACACTATTCATAACACACGACATAGGCGTCGGAAGAATAGTGAGCGACCGCATAGCCGTGATGTACCTAGGCAAAATCGTCGAGATAGGGCCGACCGAGGAAGTCATAAACAAACCGGCACACCCCTATACAAAGGCATTGATCGACGCAGTGCCCAGCATACGCAGAAGAGAGAGAAAGAGACTAAAGATCAAGGGTGATGTCCCAGACCCGAAGAACCCGCCCCCAGGATGCAGATTCCACACTAGATGCCCATTCGCAACAAAGCACTGCAGTGAAGAAGAACCAAGACTCACAGAGATCAGTCCAGGCCACTTCGTTGCCTGCTTTAATCCATTAAAATAATACTTTATTATCGATATTCATTTTCTCTTTAGAAGCACTTATGCGATGTAATAAATTAGTTACCGTATATGTCATCTGAAGAATGCTTATATAATTATTATGCGAAAATAAAACAGGGATGAACACCGGCTCAACTATTCCGTACTCCTGGTGGACACATTGCATAGCATGCCATTGATTAGCATAATAATATTGATTACGATATTCTCTTCTATCATACTGTCAGCTCCGCCGCAGACTTATCTACAAGCATACATGGACAAGGATGAAGTATTGGTTAAAGAAGCAGAGACTATACTCACTAATATGTTCCAGATAGACATGGCGAGATACCGTCTGGATACAGTAAATTTCAACGGTGCTAATACACACGATAATATTACTATCGAAAACTACCTCATAGTCTTCAAAGACAAAAACAACAATACACTCATAACAGACGTATACCTTATGCATGGAGAGATAATACGTATAGAGATAATCGGGCCTCCGCCCACCAATAATTATAGGCGAAACACACAACTGACGATCAAACACTCAGATAAAGGAGTAATCATATCGGGTAAAACAATTGGAATCATATTAAACAATACGATTAAAACGATAGACAAGGTATACGGATGGCTATCATATCCGGTACAAGAGATGCTGAAAAACATTCAGCAAACCCTCGGCTCAACCACAATAGTATTATCTCGGAAGACATGCTACGAGTACAAGCTCATCCCGGCAGAAAACTATACGTTTTCTCTTCATATCGAAACAAGTGAAGACAATGAGGCGGAGGAACTCTTCATATCTCTCTGGAGAACATTGAGCCTACCATTAAACACTACATACATGAGAAGCGTAGTCTACATACATTACTATATATTAAATAATAGGTTATATTGTACCATGTTCTCATACAGTCCATTAATCCCGAGAGCCAAGATTATCGTTCCCGAGAAACTCCACGAAATAAGTATCAACACAGTAATAGGTGTATCTAGAAGAATACTCGAAGAATACCTGAGAAGAACAAGCATTACAGACTACGAAATATTATCGATAAAACCACTATGGATAGGGATCAACGAGTACACCCAGAACTGGAGCCTAATAATAATTCCAAACGTCAATCTGACCCTCGAAGCCACAGTAAAAACAGGATCCGAGACCAAACACTATATCATCTACCTGAACCTAGACACGATGAAAGGCTTTGTGAAAGGCGAATATATCCCCATCAAACAAGCAGAGGAACACCAGGGTACGACAACATTAGCCCATACAAGCAAATCGGAAACCTATGAGCACACATTATTGGTGTTCGCCGTTGCGGCGATACTAGTGATTATAGGTATATACCTCTATATTGCTCGGAGGAAAATGATAAGATGATTTTTGAAATATTCTTGAAATACTTGATATAACATAATTGTTATATGTAATAACGATAATATAAATGAAACAAGGAATAAAAGACAGTCAGGATAAATTTTCCGAAACCAAATCAAAAAACATAAATAAAGATTCCCAGCCAATTCCTAAAATACTAATCTAAGCCGATACGAACCTAGTAATAATTTATGCATAATCTTACACAATAACACCTAAATAGATCTAGGCTAGGGCAAACCTAGTCATACTTAATCTTGCAGCCATTTATTGTTGAGACTTGAGCAGGACCTCGAGTATATCGTGGCGGGCCTAGATACCCTCTTTCAATTCTACATAAGTTGTTACTATCCCGTATGTAGAGGTGTGCACATGTACATGGGTCGTCTTTTCAATTCTATTAATGTTGTTACTCTTCAATATATGCAATTAACAGCACCTTCACGCTTAATTCTTTCAATTCTATTATGGTTGTTACCCCGGAAGCTGAAGAAGCTCGGGTACGAGGAGCTAAGCCCGGGCTTTCAATTCTATTTTGGTTGTTACGACAGTTATAGATGATGCATTCAGGCGTGAGGGTAGGTTTCTTTCAATTCTATTTTGGTTGTTACACGACACATGTAACAGCATCATATTCCTTATGAAAAAGAACTTTCAATTCTATTTTGGTTGTTACCCAATTATAATATAATGGCTAGAGGGATAGATAAGTATTGGCTTTCAATTCTATTTTGGTTGTTACATTGGTCGAAGTTTTCTGGGTCTGATCCATTATTTGTTCTCAGAATATATAAGCCTTGGTGATCAGTGTATTCTTCTTCGAACCTGGTTCGACCGTTTTTTCTCTAGAGGAATAGTTTCTGAACACTACTGGTTTTTGTATATTGTTGATCACTTCGAGTAGTCAGTAATTGTGACTTATGTGTTTGTTGTTTAAATGTTTCTTTCAAAATTGAAATATAGACTGTTTTTGTGAGCCTATGATTATTTTTATATAACTGGTAAAATATTATGAATACA